>JANXUM010000078.1 GCA_025356215.1 Bryobacter sp.
CGGAGGTTGCGCCGCTGCTGGCGGCGCAACCGCGGGCGGCGCTGGAGAGGGCGATTCCCGGGGTGCCGGCGGACTCGGACGCCGGGTCGAACACGTGGACCGTGGGGCCTTCTCGATCGGCGAGCGGTAAGTCGATGTTGATCATCAATCCGCACTTGCAGTGGGACGATTTTTACACTTACATGGAAGTCCACTTAGTGGGACCGAATTATGACTTATACGGAGCGCCGCAGATTGGGATGCCGACGCCGGTTGTAGGCTTCAACCGCCACGCGGGTTGGGGACGGACGGTAAACACGATCGACACAGTGGATTTTTACAGGCTCACGGTGCGCGATGGCAAATACGAGTTTGACGGCGCGTTGAAAGAGTTCGAGACTGCCAAGGCGACGATCAAGATCAAGCAAAGCGATGGATCGATGCGCAGCGAGACGATCGACATCCGGCGCAGCATCCATGGAACGGTGGTCTACGACAGCGCGGGCGTGACGGTGGCGATGCGCGTGGCGGGCATTGACCGGCCAAAGATGTATGAGCAGTGGTACCGAATGGGCGCGGCGACGACGCTCGATCAATTCAAAGACGCGCTGCGGATGATCGCCGTGCCGATGTGGAATCAAAACTACGCCGACGACAAGGGCCATATCTATCTGGTGTCTACGGGCACGATTCCGCGCCGGGCCAAGGGAGATTGGGCGATGTGGTCAAAGGTGCTGCCCGGGGATACGTCGTCGACCCTTTGGACCGACTACTTGAAGCTGGAGGAGATGCCCCAATCGGAAGACCCGAAGAGCGGATTCAATCAGAACGCCAATGAGCAGCCCTGGCTCTATACGATCCCGCAATTGGACCCATCGAAGTACTCGCCCAATGTGGCTCCGCCGAATTCCCGGCCCATTACTTTCCGCACGAAACGCTCGCTGCGAATGATCAGCGAAGACAAGTCAATCACTTACGATGAGTTAGTCGCGTATAAGCACAACACACGCGTGGAGTTGGCCGACGCGGTGCTTCCCGATCTTTTCGCCAACGCGGGGGCGGTGACGGACAACCTGGTAAAGCTGGCGTTGAGCGTGTTGACAAGCTGGGACCGGCAGTTGGAGGCGGGCAGCCGGGGGGCGGTGCTATTTCAATCCTTTTCGGACAAGTACTTCGGCACTGGAGACTTTATCAACGCGCGGCTGCGGGTACCCTTCAACCCGAATGACCCGCTGAACTCGTCCTATGGAATTTCCGACCTGCCGCAGGCCTATGTGGCGTTAAAAGCGGCGGCGCAGGAGACACTTTCGAACTACGGGGCGCTGGACGTGCCTTACGGCGACGTGTACCGCTTTGAGCGGGGCAACAAGGACCTGCCGGGGAATGGCGGCGCAGGCCGGTTGGGCGTGTTCCGAACGATGACCTTCTCCAAGAAGAAGGGGAACAAGTTCTATCCCTTCCACGGCGAGACCTTTGTGTGCGCGATTGAATTCGGTGCGCCGCAAAAGGCTCAGTGCCTGTTAGGGTACGGCAATGCGACGCAACCTGGCAGTAAGCACATCGACGACCAGTTACAGTTGCTCTCCGACAAAAAGCTGCACCCGATCTGGCGCGACCGCAAAGAGATTGAAGCAAATCTGGAGCGGCGGGAAGCGTTTTAGGATCGGGGCATGCCAACGCCCTTCTTACAGGTGGCCGCACTCAACTCCGCGCCCGGGGAATCCATTCTCGAAGTACGAACGGTTGACCGTGCGGGTAAGCGCCCGCAAGTGGCGCAATCGATCGACTTTGAGCTCCGTTAGGCGGCTACTGCAATGCCAGCCAGGCGAGGCCGTAGCGGCGGCCGAGTTCCCGCAGGGCGGGTGAGTCGAAGTGGACGTCGTCGCCCTTATGCTTAAGGCCCTGGCTGGAAACGAAGCCGCTGAAGCGGACCGACAAGGGCACCATCGCGAGTTGCTCGTTTACGGTTTTGGCGTAGGGGTCGGCGTAGAACTCACCAAGCTGCCCGACGATGACGGGCACTTTTTCGGCATCGAGATCTTTACGCAGTTGGTCGATCATGGTGGCAAAACGCGCGCGGTAGGTGGTGGCGCGAGCCTCGAGCTTGCTGTCGGCTTCGCCTTGGTGCCAGAGGATTCCGCGTAAGCGCGCACCTGGGCCAGCGAGCGCCAGAGCGGCTTTTGCCCGCGCGACCGCGTTGACGTAGTGGGGACTGCCGGGCGTCCACTCTTCCAGCGCGGAGCCGCCGAAGGCCGCCGGAATAAGGCCGACCGAGGTCGCGGCCTTTTGGGCGATCACGAAGCTGGCGAAGCTGCGGCCGAGGCCAACGCCGGGGAGATTGGGCTTGTCGAAATGCAATGGATCGATGGCGGGGGCCCAGGCCTTATCTTTGTTGAAAGTGTAGACCCCGGCGATGGGCTTCTGATCTTGCGGCTCCAGCACTCCTCGGCCAGCCATGTTGGATTGACCGATCAGCAGGAAGAGGTCGGTGGGCTGCGCCGGGGCAGCTAGAGTGCAAAGAAAGAGGAGGGCGACAAGCTTCATATCGACTTCAAGCTATCACGGACGGCGTCGACAACCCAATCCATCTCAGTGACTTCCAGGTAAAAATGCGGAGAAAACCGGACCCAGCCCTGGCGGGGAGCGGAGAGGATATTGCGGGCCTTGAGCGCCGCGTGGAGCTTGACCGAATCGACGCCCTCCTTGCGGAAGCTGAGGATGCCAGAGGAGTTGCCCGGGGCGCGCTCAACCATTAAGTCGCAGCCAAGCTCGCGCAGTCCCGTGTCGAGGCGGTCGGCCAGCGCGAGGACTTGGCGGCTGACTTCGGGGATGCCAACGCCGTTCAGCAGTTGCATTGACGCGCGAAGCGCGAAAGAGCAGGCGACGTTCAGGGTACCCGGTTCATAGCGTCCGGCGTCGGTGCGCAGCGTCATGTCGCGGCTGGCATAATCGGGCCAGTGCTTTACGGTAGTCCATCCAAATTCAAGCGGAAAGACTTGATCCTGAACGGCTTGGTCGATGTAAAGGACTCCCCAACCTTCTGGCCCGAGCAGCCATTTGTGACCGTCGGCGGCCAGGGCGTGGATGCCACAGGCCTTGACGTCGAGTGGAAAGGCGCCAAGGCCCTGGATGGCGTCCACAAAGTAGAAAACGTTATGACGGCGACAGATATCGCCAATCGCATGAAGATCAACCCGGAAGCCACTGAGATAGTTGACCCAACTGATTGCCAGCAACCGCGCGCCACGGCAGGCCTCGTCGATCTTGTCGAGCGGATCGTAAATGCTGAGCCAGCGAACGACGCAGCCTTGCCGCTCCTCTAAGAGCTTCCAGCAGTAGTAGTTAGCCGGAAATTCTTCTTTGAAGGCTACGACGATATCGCCTGGTTTCCAATCGATTCCCATCTGAATGGTAGCGATGCCTTCGCTGGTGTTCTTGACTAGAGCCACCTCGCCGGTGGCACAGCCGATCATGCGGCTAAGCTCTGTCCGGACTCCCTCGCAGGCAGCCATCCACTCGGGGTAATGCCAACTGCCCCAGTTCATGGCGTCGTCGGTGTAGTGACGGAGGGCGGCGGCGGCGGGGCGCGGAAGCGGGGCGACGGCGGCGTGATTGAGGTAGATGAGGTTGCGGGTTACAGGAAAATCATCACGCAGGGCGGCAAGATCGAAACTCATTCATTCCACGATACGTTATACGCTATAGACAGATCGCATCGGGCAGGATCCACTATGCACCTCAGCACCAAGTTTCTCTCAGCGTTGATGACCCTCGGACTTGCCTTTGCGCAGGACGACACTACTACGAAGGACACCGCCAAGGGCTCCTCGAAGGAGAAGACCCCGAAAGTTGAAAAGAAGAAAACCAGCAACAAGAACCCCGACGACATTGGCGAACGCGATGTCTCCAAGGGTGTGAACTGGTACTCGATTGAGAAAGAGATCGCACTGGGTAAGGGGCTAGCTCAGGATATTGAGCGCTCAGCGAAGATTGTCGACGACCCGGTGATCGCCGAATATGTCAGCCGACTGGGGCAAAATCTGGTGCGTAACTCGGACACTAAAGTTCCGGTGACGATCAAGGTGGTTGATTCCGAGGAGATCAACGCGTTTGCACTGCCCGGTGGGTTTTTCTTTGTGAACACCGGTCTGATCATGGCTGCCGACACTGAAGCGGAACTTGCGGGCGTGATGGGACACGAGATTGCCCACATCGCGGCGCGGCACGGCACTCGGGGAGCCACACGCGGTCAGATTGCGAACTTGGCAACGATTCCCCTGATCTTCATGGGCGGCTGGGCGGGCTTTGGCATTCGCCAAGCGGCGCAGGTGGCCATCCCGGCTGGCTTCTTGTACTTCGGTCGCGGATTTGAGAGAGAAGCTGACATGCTGGGCTTGCAGTACATGTATAAGGCTGGCTACGATCCGGGTGCCTTCATCGATTTCTTTGAGAAGCTGCAATCGAAAGAGAAGCGCAAGCCGGGGACTCTCGCCAAGGTGTTTTCTTCGCATCCTCCGACGGATGATCGTGTGACAGATGGGCAGAAGAACATCCAGCAAATGTTGAAGGAACGTCCCGAGTACGTCGTGACGACCAGCGAATTTCAGGACGTCAAAGCCCGGTTGATGGCGATGCACAATCGCCGCAAGCTGGACCCGCAAGACCCCAACCGTCCGCAACTGCGGCGCAAGCCCACCAGCGGAACCACAACGGTGGAGGACGAGGACGGCAAGAAGACGAAGACCGACTCGGACGAGCGTCCGACCTTGAAGCGCCGCCCGACGGACAAAGAGCCGAACTAAGCCGTCGTTTTTCGTTAGAGTAGAGGGGATGCGCACCGTTCTGTTCGCCGTCCTCTCTATTTCTATTTACGGCCAAGAGCTGAAACCGTTGTTCCCGACAAGCGGGCCTAAGCCCGTTGGTCCCTACTCCCCAGGCATCGCCGCTGGGGATTTCGTGTTTGTGTCCGGGCAAGGCGTTGGCGACGGCAGCGGCAAGCGCGCCGCCGACACTCGCGGCCAAGCCATCCAATGCGTAAATAACGTCCGCAATATTTTGCGGCTTGGGCAAATGGATCTGGCCAACGTCTTCTCACTTCAGATCTACCTGACGGACAAGTCGCAGGAAGCGATTGTCGATCAAGTGTTGAAGGATAGTTTCTCGGGGAAGATTCCGCCGCGCACAACTCTGTTTGTCCCGAAGCTGCCGGTGGAGACGCCGCTGGAGATCACGGCGTTTGCCAGCAAGATCAAGCTGGCCGGTGAAATCGAAGCCCCGGCCCTGGACCGGCCCGCAGGCTGCAAGGCGCTGAAGCAGTTTGTGCAGTGTGGGGTGGAAATGGCGGCGGGCGGTGCCGACACCGAGCAACAGACGGCGGCTGTTTTGGGGGCTCTTGACGCGCGCCTGAAGCTACTGGGAAGCTCAATCGGCAAAGTCGTGGCGACCAATGTGTACTTGAGTGACATCAATGAATTTGCCAAGATGAACGCGGCATATGGGAGCTTCTTCCTGCTGCGCGCCCCGACGCGAACCACCGTGCAGCCCTTTGCGATCAACCGCGGCCGGGTGGCGATCAGCGTAATCGCGCTCAAGTAGACAAGGGCGGTGGGTGCGATAACCTGAAGGTTCATGAAACCTGTTCGCATCGGATTGATTGGCACTGGGAATGTGGGTTCGGGAGCGCTGGAGATTCTGGCGCTCAACGGGTCTGAGCTGGAGGCGAAACTTGGCTTTCCGCTAGAGATCGCGGCGGTCTCTAGCCGGAACATTCTGACGAAATCTGTTTCAAACATTCCGGCGGGTGCGCGTGTGACGGCGGATTGGCGTGAGGTTGCCGGGGCCGCAGACATCGATATCGTCTGCGAACTGATTGGCGGCACCACCACGGCGCGCGAGATTATCGAGTGTGCGCTCAAGGCGGGCAAGCCGGTGATCACCGCCAACAAGGAATTGATGGCGCTGGCGGGGCCGGAACTGCAAGCCGAGGCCACGGGCAAGGCGACGATCCACATGGAGGCGTCGGTCGCCGGTGGCGTGCCCATCCACGCCGTGCTGCGCGAGGGCATCGCGGGTGATTCCGCACAGGCTTTTTTTGGCATCCTGAACGGTACCTCCAACTACATCCTGACTGAGATCGAAGCCAAGTCGAGCGCGTTTGACGATGTGCTGGGCGAGGCGCAACGCCTGGGTTATGCCGAGGCCGATCCAACCGCCGACGTCGAAGGCTACGATGCGCGATCCAAGCTGGCGCTGTTGGCGCAGATGGCATTTGGGCAACGAGTGGCCCCAGGATCGATCTACTGCGAGGGCATTCGCAGGATCACGCCCTTCGACTTTCAATACGCGCACACGCTCGGACACACGATTCGATTGGTATGCGCGGCGCGGCGGACTCCGGCGGGCCTGGCGCTGTCGGTGCGGCCGACTCTGATCCCAAAGTCAACGATTCTGGCTAGTGTGCTTGGAGCTTACAATGCGGTCTGGGTGCGTGGGGCGGCGGGACAAGACACCTTCTATTACGGACGCGGGGCGGGGGCGCTGCCGACTGGCGTGGCGGTTGTGAGCGACATCATGCGGGCGGCGCGCGACCTCCGCAGCGGGGCTTCGGCTCGCGTCTCGCCGTTTAGCTTTCAAAAGCTGGCAGAGCCCGATCTGGCCTCCATCGATGACTTTGTGTGCGGGTATTACTTGCGCTTCCGGGTGAAGGATTCCACTGGCATCATTGCGACGCTTGGACGGATTCTGGCTGAGAACGGCATCTCGATTGACGCCGTGTTGCAGTTGCCAACCGACGACAAAGCGAACCTGCCATTTGTCATCACGGTGGAGCCGGCGCGCGAAGCCGATGTTCGCAAAGCGCTGCTGGAGATGGAGGCGCTGGACTTTATTGTCGAGAAGCCGCTGGCGTTGCCGCTAGAGCGGGGCGTTTAAAAGAAAAGCGGTTTCTTTGCCACGGCCTGCAAGAACGTAATCGCGAACAGCCCGTAGTGGCCTAGGGCAAGCAGGAAAAGCCCGGCGCTGGCGCCGACTTCGCTGAGCCAAAAACCCGCCAACGGCAGCACTTGCAAGCCATGTAAGCCGATGAAGTGCGAGATGCGCAAGTCCCCGGCCTGCTTGCTCCAATTGAAAAACGGGATGCCCGGACCGCCATCCGCCGCCCCCATCGTATGAGCCATGCTTGCGGCCATGAAGCCACCTTCCACACTCGCCAGGACGGCCAGCAAAACTCCAAGGCGGCAGCCCCACAAGGCGCCGGCCGGCATGGGCGCGGGCTTGGCGACAAACCACCACAGCAACACCACCAGCGCCAACGTATTGACCGCAATCAGAATTCCCATTGCGCTAAAAACCCCGGCATTGAACGGTGTCGACACATTGAAGTGGCTACGAACGCCGCGCACAGCCTGCGTGACGATGCCCACATTCTCCAGCAGTAAGATGAAGCTCATGATGGTGCCCATGCTGGAGCGCGCCACAATCGGCGCCTCAACATAGTTCAGCAACCAGCCAATGGTCCAGAGATATAGCACGGTCGAGATAAAGAATTTAGCCGGCTTGAGCCAGACGCTGACGCCAAGGATCTGCCGTTGATCCACCAGCATCAGTATCAATACGACAGCAAGCCCAATAAAATGCAACAAGCCGATCAGCGCGCAAGCTTCGCTGCCGTCGCGCGCGCG
>JANXUM010000087.1 GCA_025356215.1 Bryobacter sp.
CGCCGCGCCCTGCCTCCAAGCGCCTGCCGATACGCCGGTCGCGCGCAGAGCATGTTCAAGTACTCAAAGATCGTATCTTCTTCTGCCGTGCTTGGAGGCGCTGGCACCTTGAGACAGATCTCGTCGGGATATTCGCTAAAGCTCCCGATATCCGTCACGATCACAGGCTTACTCAGCGACAAGGCCCGCAGCAGAGTGCCAGAACTCTCGCCTACGGTCGGATACCGCAAATTCAGCACGATGTCCGTCGCCTCTAGATAATGATGAAAGTCGTCCGTGCGTAAGTAGCCCAGCACCCGCACGTATTCTTCAAGTCCCATACTGCGCAGCGTCTGGTCCAGGTTCAGTTCAGGGTGGGCCTCCCCGCACAAAATCATCCGCGCCTCGGGCTGCACCCGCACCAGACGCCGAAACGCGCGCAGCGATTCGACGATTCGCTTGTAAGGTTTCAGGAATCCAAAGATTCCGATCAGTGGCGTCGATGGGCTCAAACCCAGTCGGCTCCGGTAGATCTCGCGCAGCGGCGCTTTGCGGGTGTCGCGATCAATCCACGCCCCGTGCCAAATTCGGCTCAGCGGCCCCGTAAAGCCCGCCTCCCTCGCCGCCCGCCCAACACAGTCCGAATGCGTGATCACCCCACGCGCACCCCTCAGCAATTGCCGCAGCATCGGCACGCCCTCATAGTCCGGGCCCACCTCAAGTCTGCGCACCCGCGCCGCAAAGGTCTCCGCTTCCGCCCCGCTGTCCAATGCAACACCCTCGACATAGGCGTCCCAATTCCCCCGCTTGATCGTGCGCTCGGCGTGCAAATGGTGCAGATTCGCCTCATGTAGAACGATCACGCCGGGATGCTCGAGCGCGCACTCATAAATCTCCGAATGGTACTCGTTGTTGCCCATCTGATAGAGCAACATGTCGAATTCCTCCAGCCGCCTGGCTGTCGGCGGCAGCTCAAACACCTCGACCTGAGCCAGCCTCTTTAGCGGCTCAAGCAGCGCCGCCGAATAATCCGCAATCCCGCTCCGCGCCGGTGGGAGCGGCGAGAAGTAGGCGACTCGCATCTAGCGCTGTAACTCCATCGCAAATGTGCCCAGCGCCAAAGGCACCTTAAACATCAACGGCGTACGTAAAGGATCTCTTCCGAAAAACACTTCCAGCGTGTTCTGCGACGCCGGTCCTTTGATCTGGATCTGTACCCTGTCGGCCTGCTCCGATCCTCCCGCCAGCGCCACCGGTGCGGCACCAAGATATTTAAAGCTCAACTGATACGCCGCGCCAAAGTAAACAGTCTGCGCTGTCGGTACCCTGCCCAACTTCAACTCCGAACGCAAAAAGTAAACCATCGTCAGCGCGTCGCGCGCGCAAGCCCCGATCGCCACCTTGCTCACTCCACCCTTAGCCGTCTGGGTCGTGCGCTCCAGGATTCCTTCGCTGGCCTTGAACTCCAGCCGCTCGCTTGTGTTGCGCGCCCCGTGCTTCAACTTCTTGTCCAGTTGCGTCGAACAATACGCGGAACTCGCCAGCGCCGTGATCTCGTCGGCCACCGCGTATCCGGGCACCGACGCGTCAAGCCGAAGTTCAAACCGGCGTGTCGCCGCCGACGCGTCAAGATTGTCCACCGCCAGCGTTGCCTCGCCCAACGACAGCCCGCTCGGCCAATTCACGTTGTAACGCAACATCTCGGAAGCCCCGCTTAGCTTCAGACACGCGAAAACAAGAATGGCGATGTGACGGCTCATGAAGATTGGACGGTCTGCGCCGTCCGAACGTTGCTCCGGGTTCTCCGCCGCCCCGCCACGTCGTAATAAACTTCCAAGGTCTGCCGCGCTGCCTTTTCCCAGCTGAATCGCGATGCGTTCTTCTGCCCCAGCCGTTCCATCCGCTGCCGCAATTCCGTATCCAGCAGCAGATCCCGCATCGCTCTGACGATCTCTTCCTGCGAATTCGGGTCAAACAGCAGCGCTGCGGAGTCGGCCACCTCCGGCATCGCCGACGTGTTCGAGCAGGCCACCGCCCGCCCACAAGCCTGCGCTTCCAAAATCGGCAATCCAAACCCCTCGTAAAAGCTCGGAAACACAAAGAGTTCCGCCGCATTGTACAGGTGCAGCAGGTCTTCGTCGTTCACAAAATCTGTAAAGTGAATCCGATCGGCGACAGCGGAATTCTTTGCCGCCTCATAAACTTTGGGCGCAAACCACGTCGGCTTGCCAACCAGCACCAAGTGATGCGCCAATTGCGGATGCCGCGCGATCAGCTCTTCAAAGGCCTCGATCAATCCGATCTGATTCTTGCGGGGCTGCAAATCGCCAACAGACAAAATATACGGCCACTGAATTCCAAAGTTGCCCGAAACGCAATTGAACGCAGCCTTCGGGCTTACTGGGCGAAAGTGCGGTGAAACGGCATTGTAGATCACCTCGATGCGTTCCGCCTCGATCGAGTAGGCCGCTTGAATCCGCTTTCGCGAAAATTCGCTCACCGTCAAGATTCTTGCCGCGCGCTTCACGGTGTGCGACACCGTCGTTTGCAATTGCAGGCGGCGCTCGATTGTAAAGTATTCCGGGCGCTCTAGATAACTAACATCGTGAACGCTAACCACAAACGGTACAGGGCAATAGATGGGCGCGGTGTACTGCACGTGCAGCAAATTCGGTCGGTCGGCCATCACCCGCCGCGTCAGGTCATAACCAAGCCGCACAAACGGATTGGCCGACACGCTCCGTTTCTCAAAGCGATTGGGCACCTCCGACGCCGCGTACTCCGAACACACATAGGCATAGAACTGTGATTCGCGATCCAGCAGGGCGTAATTCTCCAGCAGATTGCGAACGTAAACTTCGTTTCCGGTGAGATGGCGTCCGATGGTGTGCGCGTCAATCGCAAAGCGCATGCAAGTTTTTCCAGTGTAGTTCACTGGCTTGGAAGTGATTCGTGGCAAGGGTGTTACAGATCCAGTTCTAACAGGATTTCGCGCGCGGACTCCCAGGTGTAGCGCGCCTCGTAAAGCAAACGGGCACTCTGGGCTAAGCGGGAACTTGCTCCTTTATTGTCGAACAGATCCAGCACCGATTGCGCAAACTCCTCCTCGCCATCCGCGATTTTTATTTGCTCATCGTCGGCGGCCCCTAGCCCTTCCGCGCCAATCCTCGTCGAAACTACAGCCGTACCCGCCGCCCACGCCTCAAGAATCTTCAGCCGAGTACCAGATCCCGCCAGAAGCGGGACGATCGCCACCCGCGATTCAGCAATCGAGAGTACAGCGTCCTCCACCGGTCCAACGAAGTCAATGCATTCCGCTCGTCCCGCAACGCTGCGCGCATAAGCAAGCTCTTTGCCCACCAGTCGCAAGCGGCATCCCGGTCGAGCCTTTCGGATTCTTGGCCAACTCCCCGCCAGGAACCACGCCAGCGCTTGTTGGTTGGGCTGATAGGCGAAGTTCCCGCTGAAGACGATCGATTCCGATTTCTCCACATCGGGTAGGGCCCGCCACGGAATTGTGTTCGGCACCACCGCACTCACGCACCCGCCAACTCTCCGCCGGTCTTCCTCCGATGTCGTCACCACTAAGTCGAAGCCCGGCAACAATCGGCGCTCCATTTCCAACGCGCATCGCGAAAATCGCTCCAGCAAAAGTCTATGCGAGACGGACGCGTCCACCGCCATCGACGTAAAGTACTGCGACTCTACGTTGTGCAAATCGATCACCAGCTTTGCGGCGCGTCCTCGAAGCACCCCTCCATAAGGAGCTGCCCAAAAGTGCTCAATCCAAACCAAGTCAAATCGCCGATCTCCAGCGATCTCTCGCACTCGCTCATCGAATCCGCTAAACCGGTCCACCAACGGTGGAATCCCACGCCATCCACGCCATGCGTTGCGTCGCAGCTTCGGCCAAAACTGCTTGCTGTGGTGCGGCAAATCCAACGTGTGCGACGCGGCAAGATACCCGCGTGGATACATTTCCGCCGGGTCCGCATCGCCCGCCAGCCGAAAATGGATCGCTTCCAAATCGTATTTAGCCGCCAGGAACTCGATGATCGAGGCCGAGCGCAACGGACCTCCGCCGATCGCCGGGTAGGGGGCTTCCGGTAGCAGAATCAGCGCCGCTGGTTTAGTGGAGACAGCGCTCATACAATTCCTGGAAAGCAATCGCCGTGCGCCGCCACGAAAAAGATTTGGCCCGTTCGCACCCAAGCTCGCTGTATGTTTGCCTCAGCGCGGCATCGGTCCACAGTTCCGCCATCCGCTCCGCCCACGCCCCCGCCGACTCCGGTGCCGCGTACATCGCCGCCTCTCCCCCCGCCTCGCGCAGCACCGCGATGTCGGCGGCGATCACTGGCGCGCCGCACTGCATCGCCTCCAGTACCGGCAACCCAAATCCCTCGTATCGCGATGGGTAAAGCACCGCTAGCGCATTGCGGTACAACCCAGGCAGCTTGCCTTCCTCCTGCGGTCCAAGCCACTCGATCGACTCGTGCTTCGGTATCGCGTACCCAGGTCTCGCCTGCCCCGCAAGCACCAGCCGCGCCCGAATGCCGCGGCCCGCCAACAGATCCATCGCTTCCCTCAGCACCTCAAGATTCTTGCGCGCCTCCAGCGTCCCCAAATACAAGAAATACGGCTCGCCGGCTGACTGTTCCCCCGCCTCAAAATGCGCCGCCGCCGCCAACGGAATCGCCACCACCCTCCCTTCTGGAAAGCTGAAGCGGTTTAGCAACTCTCGCCTCACCGCCTCCGACGGCGTATGCACAAATCGCGGAACCCGCAACCGCAGCAGCAATCCACAGCGTTGTCTCACCCGCGCCGACATCGGGCTGGGATCCAACCACGGCGACAAATCGTGCACCGTCAAAACACTCGGCCGTCTCGAGATATAAGGCACCGAGAAGTCCGTCCCATGAAACACCTTCGCCCCCAGCCGCCCCAGTGCCCGGTTGAGCCCAAAAGCCCACCAGCGCTGCTCGAGTCCACTGGGAAAGGGAAGAAACTGGTCCGACACCGGCACATAATGATTCGCCGGGAACTCGTTGCGTAGACCCAGCAGCAGTTCGTTCGTAAATCGCCGGATGCCGCCTACCGGCCCCGTGAGCGGCGTCCCGTCCAGCGCGATCGTCAATCCCTCAGACATTGCCAGCTTCACGTACGCCCTGATCGACATTCACTCGTGTCAGCGTAATCAATCCACCGATGAAGAAAACGATCAACGACAGGATCGCCACCCGGTAATTGCCCGTCATCTCCAGCGCCAGTCCAAACACCAGTGGGCTGATCCAACTCGTTCCTTTATCGGAGATCTCATAGATCGAGAAGTACTCCGCCTCCCGCCCCTTCGGAATCAACTGCGAAAACAGCGACCGGCTCAACGCTTGGCTGCCGCCCATCACAACGCCGATCACAAAGGCCAATATAAAAAACTCGCTCTCGGTTTTCACCGACAGCCAGATGTAAATCAATGTTGCTGTCCAGATCGCCAGACTCACCGCGATACTCGCCTTCGCCCCAAGCCATTTGGCGAGCACGTTGAATCCCATCGCCCCAAAGAACGCAACAAACTGCACCATTAAAATCGCCTTCGTCAATGACGCCATCGACATGCCCAATTGGTCGCTTCCAAACTGGCTCGCCAGCGCAATCACCGTCTGGATCGCATCGTTGTACAACAGGAACGCCACCAGAAACAGAAGCGCCTGCGGGTACGCTCGAATCTCGCCGAACAGCTTCACCACTTGCTTGATGCCAATGCTCAAGTAGCCCTCTCCGGCGGGTAGCGCCCGCGAGGCCGCGTGATTCTTTAGCCCCAACACGGTCGGAATCGTAAACAGCGCCCACCAAATGCCGGCCGAGCAAAGGCTAATTCGTACCGCCATGCCCTCTTCAATCCCCAACTGCTTCGCGTTCCCGTAGAGGTACAAGTTCAACGCCAGCAACACGCCCCCACCCAAATACCCGACTCCAAATCCAATCGACGACACCGCGTCCCGCCTCTCCGGCGATGCGATCTCCGGCAGAAAAGAGTTATAAATCACGATTGAAGCGCCAAACAACAGATTCGCCGCCAAAAATAGCCCAGCCCCGAGTAAATAGTTGTCGCCTTCCACAAAAAACAGCAACGCCGTCGCCGTGGCGCCAATGAACGCCAGCCCGCCCAGAATCTCCCGCTTGCGACGGCCATAGTCGGCAACCGCGCCCACCAGCGGCAGGCAAATCACCTGCAACACCACCGACAGCGACACAAGATAGCTCCACAGCGCCCGTGGGTCCAGCGACATCCCAAAAGGGTGAATTCGTCCATCCGCACCCGCCGCGGCCTTTGCAATCGACGTCAGGTAAGGCCCTAGAAACAGCGTCACTACCGTCGCCGAAAATGCCGAGTTCCCCCAGTCGTAGCAGTACCACGCCCGCTGCTCCTTCCGCTCCGCCCGCCGCTCGATTTCCAGTTGGTCCACAAATCTTCTTTCAATCTCCCTAACTTTTTGCGATGTGGGAGCATCTACCTAGACATGAAATTTCTAGTATCTCTTTTCCTGGGGGGGCTTCTCACGATGTCGGCAGCGGATAACGTTTATGACTTCACGATGAACTCGATTCAGGGCAAGCCCGTCGCCCTCAAAGATTTTCAGGGCAAGACCGTCCTCTTCGTCAATGTGGCCAGCCAATGCGGCTACACGCCTCAATACAAGGGCCTCGAAGCGCTCTACCGTAAATACAAGGATCAGGGCTTCGTCATCGTCGGCGTTCCCGCCAACAACTTCGGTGCTCAAGAGCCTGGCTCCAACGAAGAAATCGCCACCTTCTGCAAGCGCAACTACGACGTCACCTTCCCCGTAATGTCCAAAGTTGACGTCAAAGGCTCCGCGATGACGCCGCTCTACGGCTACCTCACCAAGACCGGCGGCGACATCAAATGGAACTTCACCAAGTTCCTGGTTGGCAAGAACGGCAAAGTCATCCAGCGCTTCGAGTCCAACGTCGCGCCCGAGGATCCGGCTTTCATCGCCGCTGTCGAAAAAGCCATCAAATAGCGATTTACTTCGGGCGGACGCGCAGCACGGCGTCCGCCCGAAATTTTTTATACGGCAAAGGCACAGCCTCGCCGCGATACCACTTGTCCCAGTAATCCTTGCCATGGCTGGCGAAG
>JANXUM010000101.1 GCA_025356215.1 Bryobacter sp.
CGAAACCATGCAGAGCTACAACGAGGCCAAGGCGGAATATGCCCGCGTCCTTTTCTTTATCGAGGCGATTCAAGCCAAGGGGGTGAAGCCGTGAGGTTAGCCGTATTGATTCCGGTCGGCTTAATGTTGGCCGGATGTGGAAAGAAAGAAGAAACCAAGCTTTCCACTCCCTTGGCAACGGGGGCCGCAGTCAAGCCTACAGGCTATATCGAGATCCCCCCCGACTCCCCTAAGCTAAATCAGATAAAGGTGGCATCCGTCGTTATTGCAGAAATGCCAACAGAAGAATTCACGGCTCCTGGAAAGATCGAAGTGAACCCCAATCGCGTGTCGCGTGTTGTGTTGCCGGTCGCCGGGCGTATCGCCCAGGTCTTCGTCAAATTCGGGGACACGGTGCGCAAGGACGATCCACTGTTGACTTTGGAGAGCCCTGAGGCGGACGCCGCGGCCGCCAATCAATTGCAGGCGGATGCGACGATCACGCAGGCGCGGGGCAACCTGAACAAGGCGCAGGCGGACTTTGACCGCGCCAGCGACCTGTTTAAGGCCGACGCGATCGCTAAGAAAGAAGTTCTGACGGCCGAGAACGCGCTGCTACAGATGAAGACGGCGCTTGAGCAAGCCAAAGCCATGCGCGAGCAAAGCCTGAGCCGTCTTGAACTCCTGGGATTGAAGCCGGGCAGTTTTCGGCAGAAAATCACATTGAGGGCACCGTTGTCGGGAAAGGTGACGGAGTTGACGGCGGTGGCAGGCGAGTTCCGCAACGATCTGGCCGCGCCGCTGATGACGATCGCCGATCTAAGTTCAGTGTGGGTGGCCTCCGATGTGCCGGAGACTGCGATTCGGTTGGTGAAGCTGAATGAGCGCTTCGATCTAAGCCTGGCGGCCTATCCCGGCGAGGTCTTCCATTCGAGAGTGGCTCGCATCTCCGATAAGGTGAAGCCCGAGTCGCGGACGGTTGAGGTTTGGGCCGAACTGGCCAACCCGCAAGGCAAGTTAAAGACCGATATGTTTGGGCAAATCCGCCACGTGGAAGCGCTGGAGAAGGTACCGGTGATCCCGGCCAGCGCCTTGATCGAAATGGAGGGGCGGACCGCCGTCTTTGTTGAAACTCAGCGGGGCCGCTACCAACTGACGGACGTGACGCTGGGAACGCGCAGTGGCGATTTGGTTTCGATTCACAAAGGCCTCACGGCCGGGCAGACCGTCGTATCCGACGGCGCCATGTTGTTAAGGGGCATGTAAAGAATGATTCAAATGCTGATCCGCAGCGCGCTCGATCAGCGCTTCTTCACGATCATTGCGGGTATCGCGCTGATTGTCGTTGGACTGGCCGCAGCCCTGCAATTGAAGATCGAGGCGTATCCCGACATCTCCGATACCGCCGTGCAGATCATCACCGTCGTACCGGGGCGCGCCACCGAAGAGGTGGAGCAACAGATCACGGTTCCGTTGGAGCGGGCGCTCAACAGCACGCCCGGTTTGATCTCGCGGCGCTCGCGAACGATCTTTGGGCTATCGGTCATCGACCTCACCTTTGAGTACGGCACCAACGATTACTTTGCGCGTCAGGTGGTTCTGGAGAAGCTGCGCGACGCGGACCTGCCCGATGGCGTTGTGCCAGCGCTGGGGCCGCTGGCGACGCCAATTGGCGAGTTGTACCGCTATTCGCTCGAAGGCGGCGGGCTGAACCCGCAGCAGTTGCGCGAGTTGCAAGATTGGGTGATCGCGCCGCGCTTGCTGCAAGCCCCGGGCATCGCCGACGTCGTTCCGTTTGGCGGCTTGGTGAAGCAGTATCAGATCCAGATCAGTCCATTGGGCCTGGAGAAGTACAAGATCTCATTGCGCGACTTGGCGAGCGCGGTTGCCGAGAGCAACCAGAACGCGGGCGGCGCTTTGTTGGACAACCGACAGCAGTCCTTAGCCGTGCGAGGCATGGGCTTGCTGAAGAACACGTCGGATATCGAGAACAGCGTGGTTGCCGAGAACGGCGGCGTGCCGGTATTTGTGAAGGATTTGGCGAAGGTGACGATCGGCTCGGCCCCGCCGACCGGATCGTTCGGGCTGAGCAAGAACTCGGGCGGCGTGGAAGGCATCGTCTTGATGCGGCGCGGCGAGAACCCGACCGAAGTGCTCAAGCGCGTGCACGACGCTGTGGACGATTTGAACAAGACGAAGTTCCCCAAGGGCGTCGAGATGAAGCCGATCTACGACCGCACGGACCTGGTGAACAACACTCTTGAGACAGTATCGAAGACGTTGCTGGAGGGGCTTGTTGTCGTGGTGTTTGTGTTGCTGCTGTTCCTGGGCAGCTTCAAGGCGGCGTTACTGACGGCGATCACGATTCCGTTGTCGCTGCTGTTTGCCTTCATCTGTATGAACCTGTCGGGCATCCCGGCCAACTTGTTGAGCTTGGGCGCATTGGACTTTGGCATCATCGTCGACGGGTCGTTGATCATGGTTGAGAACATCCTACAGAAGCTCGAGTCAGGGCATCAGGATCATCAGGAAGAGGTGTTCTCGTCGATCAAAAGCGCGGCGCTGGAGGTGGCCAGCCCGTTGTTCTTCTCGCTCATCATTATCATCGCCGCTTACATTCCGTTGTTCACGCTGGAACGCGTCGAACGCCGCCTGTTTACACCGATGGCCTTTACCGTGTGCTTTGCGCTACTGGGCGCGATGATCATGGCGCTAACGCTGATACCAGTGCTGGCGACGATGCTGTTTCGCAAGGGCGCGCACGCTTGGCACAACCCGGTGTTGGGATGGATGAGCACGCTTTACGAAAAGATTTTGACGCGCAGTCTGAAGGCTCCTTGGGTGGCGGTTGGCGCTTCGTTCGTCATCGTAGTCGCGGCCTTTGGCTTGGCGACGGCTTTGGGGAGCGAGTTTCTGCCGTCGCTCGATGAGGGTACGATTTGGGTGAGGTCGAACCTGCCGCCTGGCACTTCGCTTGAGAAGTCCGCGCAAGTGGCCGAGCGCATCCGCAATTTACTGGAGAAATTCCCGGAGGTCGACGTGGTGGGTTCGCAAGCAGGTCGCAACGACGCCGGCACCGACCCTTACGGCCCCAATCGCACCGAGTATCTGGTTACATTGAAACCTTACTCGACTTGGGCTCCGGACCGTAACAAGGCACTGCTGATTAACGACATCGCAAAGTTGCTGCAGGAGAACGTTCCGGGAGCGAACTTCAGCATCACGCAGCCAATCATCGATAACGTCACCGAGGCGGTGACCGGCTCTGCCGCCGACTTGGCGGTGATCATTAGCGGGCCCGACCTGCAAGTACTGCGGAGCATCGCGAATGCGACGCTGACGGAATTGCGGACGGTACCGGGGGCGGTTGACACGGGAGTTGAGCAGGAAGCCGAACAACCGCAATTGATGATCAAACTGGAACGCGAGAAGATGGCCCGCTACGGCATCCGCGTGCGCGACGTGCAGGATCAGATCGAGTTGGCGGTCGGAGGCAAGACGGTCACGGCCCTGTTTGAGGGTGAGCGGCGCTTTGACCTGACCGTGCGCTATGCGCCGGAGTCGCGGCTGGATGCGAACGCCATCGGAAGCATGCTGATGCCGACCCGCAACGGGGCGCGCGTGCCACTATCGCAGTTGGCCAACATCGAAGTTCACAATGGGCAAAGCATCATCGCCCGTCGCGAGAACAAGCGCCAGATCGCGGTGCGCACGAATATCCGCGGGCGCGACCAGGGCGGCTTTGCGGCGGACGCGCAAAAGGTGTTTGCCGAAAAGATCAAACTTCCGGAAGGCTATAGCGTTGAATGGGGCGGCCAGTTTGAAAACATGGAGCGGGCGCGCAAGCGGCTTTCGATCGTGCTGCCATTAACGATCGCCATTATCTTCGTTCTTCTTTTCTTCGCCTTCGGGTCTAGCCGGGACGCGGGGCTGGTGATGTTGAACGTGCCGTTCTCGCTGGTGGGAGGCATTTTGTTTCTCTACATTCGGGGCATCAATCTGAGTGTGTCGGCGGCGGTGGGATTTATCAGTCTATTTGGCGTGGCGGTGATGAGCGGCGTGCTGGTGGTGTCGGAGATCAACCGGCGATGGCCGAACGTGGACGATACGCTCGAGGAGGCCGTCATCAATGGGGCACTGAAGCAGATGCGACCGGTGTTGTTGATGATCCTGGTGGCGTTGCTGGGCATGGTGCCTGCGGCGCGGGCGACGGGCATCGGCTCGGACGTGCAACGGCCGCTGGCCACGGTGGTTGTGGGCGGGCTGCTTTCTACCTTCTTCTTAACGCTGCTAGCGCTGCCTTCGCTCTATTACATCGTGGCGCGTAAGAAGAAATCAGCTACGATTTAGGGTTGGAGGTGGTGTGCAATGCGTTGGGATCAAGGCAATGACAGCCAGGATG
>JANXUM010000390.1 GCA_025356215.1 Bryobacter sp.
AGGGCGTCGATGACGAAGACCCAGACGCTGGAGACGACGACGGCTTTGGTGGTGGCGATGCCGACGCCTTGGGTGCCGCCGGAGGTGCGCATGCCATAGAAGCAGCCGACGAGGGAGATGACGATGGCGAAGAGGAAGGGCTTGAGGAGGCCTTGGACCATGTCGTTGAAGCGCAGGACGTCGACGGCAGAGCCCCAGTATTGATTGGCGGTGTTCCCGATGACGGTGACGGCGATGAGCAGGCCGCCGATGAGGCCGACGAAATCGGCGATGGCGGTGAGAAGGGGCTGCATGAGCGCGGTGGCAACGAGACGGGGGACGATGAGTTTCTGGATCGGGTCTGTACCGAGGGCGCGCATGGCGTCGATCTGTTCACTGACTTTCATTGAGCCCAACTCGGAGGCGATGCCGGAGGCGTTGCGGCCAGCGATGAGGAGGGCGGTGAGGACGGGGCCGAGCTCGCGGACGATGCTGATGGCGACGACTTGGCCTGTTTGCGAAGTGGCGCCATAAGTGGCGAGGGCGCGGGAAAGCTGGAGCGTCATGACGATGCCGCTGAAGGCACCGATGAGGGTGACGATAGGAAGACTGCCGAAGCCGATGGAATCCATCTGCATCAGGATGTCATTCCAGTAGATCGGTTTCTTCGTGACGTTGCGCAGGCTGCGCCCCGCCAGGAAGAGGAAGTCCTGAAAAGTTTGTACCGGACTCTTTAAGTAATCGAGCAACCGATGTGCCCCCCGTTATCTAGCTCTTCTAAGTGACGCTTTGATGCTAGTATACCGGTCGTGAATGGGCTGACTGCAATTTCGGGAATTCGCGTTGGGCATGCGACGGATTTGGAGGGCATCACGGGGTGCACGATGATCTTGTGCGAGGGCGGGGCGAGCGGTGGGGTAGACATAAGGGGTGGGGCGAGCGGCACGGCGGAGATTGGGGTGTTGGACCCGATGCACATTACGCCGACGATCCATGGGGTGATGCTGGCGGGGGGGAGCGCGTTTGGATTGGAGGCGTCGTCGGGGGCGCGGCGGTTTTTGGAGCAGCATGGGATTGGATTTGAAATGAGGTCTGCGAGGGTGCCGATTGTGCCGAGTGCGATCTTATACGACTTGGGAATCGGGGACGCGCAGGCGCGGCCGACGAGGGAGATGGGCGAGGCGGCGGCGGGGGCCGCTTACTTTAGCAAGCCGTTTACGCCGGTGGCGGAGGGAAACGTGGGAGCGGGGACCGGGGCGACAGTGGGCAAGGTGAACGGGATGGAGTGCGCGATGAAGGGTGGCATTGGGAGCGCGGTGTGGGAGCTGTCGGGGAAATACAAGGGCGTGCAAGTGGCGGCGCTGGTGGCGGTGAACGCGTTTGGCGATGTGATCGACGACAGGCGGGAGACTATAGCGGGGGCGCGGAAGACCGCTAAGAGCCGCGAGTTTGAGGATACGGCGCGGAAGATGCTGGACGGAGGTCGATCGCGCTTTGCGGGAGGGAATACGACGCTTGCGGTGGTAGCGACTAACGCGCGGCTGACGAAGGTAGAGGCGACGAAAATGGCTCAGTTGGCGCAGGCGGGGGTGATTCGGTCGATTTCGCCGGTGCATACGACGCGGGACGGGGATACGATCTTCACGATGGCGACGGGGGCGGTTGGCGGGGTAGATGTCAACGCCTTGGGGATTGCGGCGGCGGAGGTGTTGGCGGAGGCAGTGAGGCGGGCGGTGCGGGGGGCGAAGGGGCTGGGCGGGGTGCCGGGGCTTGGGGGCTGAGGGGGATCGAAAGCTGCTATTTTGCCGCGCAATTTCGGCGATCCATCCGGTTGAATCTAAAAGGGATAACCCTTTGCTGGGTTCGTTCCTTCTTTTTCGATTCATTTCGGCGATTGTTCGCCTCTATGAGCCGGATGGATTGCCGAGCGACAGCGGTGGCGTAAGCAACCCAGAGGGGTATTCAGTTGTCGGAGAACCTGGGGCTGGAGATACGGCTTCCACCCGGACTCATTTTGCGGTGGAGCCGGGGTGGGTTTGGGGGAATGGTGGCAGAAGGCGTTTAGAATCAATGGAAGAAAGTTGAAAATCGTTGTGAACGGGTTTTGGGCGGGGAGCTTGGGCTCTGCGCGGCGATCGAGGTCACCCGAACTGCCAGCATTGCATCTCGGCTCGATGGACTCACTCCACCGCCGGGACATTTGCACGATGCTCGTTGAGCCCGGCCTGGTTGACGCAAATATTTTGGCGTACCGGCGCGAAGCGAGTGCTCGCACAAACCATTCACTTCTGCGTTGACCCTCCGTGATGCCAGTCGAAAGACCATAATGGCGAACGATGTTCCGATAGACGGACGCGGGATCAAGCGGCCGATCCAGTTTCTCTGGAGTGCGATTCTTCTCGACCGACCAGAAAAGCGGGCCCGCGGAATCGGAGGGCGGCCTCGGCAATCGGTGGCTTGTAGACCTCAGGGATGATCTTCGGCGGATCCCCGCATCTTTCATAAACTTCGCCCACTGTCTGTCAATACAAACCTGTTTTGATCAGCGCGCGGCGCTTTTGCTTCTCTTGGGTCTGCGGTCGCACAATTGCCATCCGTTCAATCCTCCGGGTCGTTGTGGTACGCAGTGGCTTGGTCCCTCATTCCGGGGATCACCCGCGAGATGGTCACGTATTTTTCTTCTTCGCGGTAGTAGATGAGGTAGTTGCCGGCAGGAAAGCCTCGGACGCCTGGGTTGATTTCGTCTCTGAAGGTCCCAGCGCCAGGTGTGCCAGCAAAGAGCGCGAATGTTTCGGTGATGGATTCGACAACGCCGTTTGCGATCTCGATACTGCCAGACTTTATGGCCATTCGATACCAGATCGTATCCAGGTCTCGCTCTGCAGGATCGGCAACTCGGATGCGCTTCATTTGGTGCCGGTCTTCAGTTCCCCTTCCACGAGGCGCTTGCGACCCCGTGCTTTGATGCGGTCAGCAAGTTCCTTGATGTTGCTGGCGTCGTACTCGGTAAACTCCCCGCGTTCGACAGCCTCAAAGCCTGCGCGAACGTCGCGGCGGATTGCTTCAAGGCGCTGGTCGCGCTCACGCAGCAAACGCAGCCCTTCGCGAATCACTTCGCTTGCGGTTTGGTACATGCCCGTGTTGACCTTGTCATCGACTAGTTGTTCAAGTTCCGGCGTCAGGGAAATGTTCATGTGAGCCTCCAAGGGTTCTGAGCCCGAGAATACCCGGGAGGCGCATAATATGTCAAATACTGTTATCGAGACAATTTTGCAGCACGCTGTTGCAAAATTGGGCCAACAGCCTGTTGGACTTCTTGAAAGGCCCCTCTTTCACCCTCTTTCCGTGAAACAGGTTCCGGGAAACCGTGGCAGGAACCACCGTTAAGGGAACGGTGCCAATCGCTATCGCTGACGCATTCGCCACCGGATTGTAAAAATGCGCACCGCGTAGCGGCTTGGCATGCTAAGCCTGGTCGATAACTTATCAGAAGGTGGGGACAGGATAGGCTCGGATTTGTTCGTCGCGGGTGAGGAGGCACATCTGTTCGACTCGGGCTTGAGCGATGAGGAGACGGTCGATGGGGTTTTGTGGAGCAAGGGAAGTCGGAGGAGTTCGAAGCTATGGGTTGCTTCAACCGGGAGCAGATCGCACTTTAGCTTTCGGAGGTGGTGCTGGAAAAAGGCGGGATCGGTGGGGAGATCGAGTTTGCCGCTTCCTGGGAATCGGATGTGGAACATTGCTCTGGTCACCAGCATCGCCGGGCTATTGCTGATCGATGCTCGCAGATGGAGGGCATCGCCCGCGCGGGCAGGGTGCTTGCAGATGTTGTGTTGCTGAGACCGCTACTTTGCCGATGAACTTTGACCCCCTGGCGCGCTGGTACCGGCGAATTGAATATGCGGCCTTTTGGACGGCCCAGCAGGGACGCGCTGGAGTAAGAAGCCGGTCCCGGACCCTTTTGTGGCGTTCGATAGTTCGTCTTTTCTTCGTTAGTTTAATTGCTTTTGGATTTGGTCCACTGTCAGCGCTATTGCTTTCTGCGGCCCACCTACTCGCACTGAGCGTCCACCGAACTCGTCTTTCAACCTCGAGTTGACTCGCTCGGCCATCGTCCGCTCTTTGTATCGTTCCTTCTTGGCCGGGCATAGGACAGCCTTGCCGAGCGGCTGGAAGATCTTCGGCAGTTGCGATACGCTTCGCGTTGCCCGGCGACCGTGCGGATCGACGACCGGCACCTGTCCAAGCTCGCGCGAGTGAGCCAGGACTGCCTCGGCGTCGTAGGCGGAGTCCATCGGATCGTACAGGTAGCTGACGCGCTGTGTAGTCATCGTCATCTGGCGAAGCGCTCGCGGGCGATGTGGCCGACGATTCGGTATGTGGGGCCACACTGCTTTCTACGGTTTTGTTTGGCGACTGAATCATAAGGTACGCGCGGCCCCATCTCCAAGCTTCTCCCGTGTTTTCTCGCTAGTCCCACGTCCTCATGAACTTAGCGGCGAGGGGCTTCTTGCAGGTGGCTCTTGTGAACGGAGGCGTTGCGCGACAATGGGGATTGGCATGACTGTATTATTTTTTTCGGATCTTCACTCCGATCTCGGGGCCCTTCGCCGATTGATGGAGATTGAGGCGGATTTGTATTTTTCAGTTGGGGACCTTGTGTCGTGGGCTCGGGGATTGGATCGCGTTGGGGAAATTATGCGGCCTAAGGCGGGGAGGATGATGGTGATTCCGGGGAATCATGAGTCCGAGATGGACATTGTGGGGTTTTGCCGGGAATACGGATTTGAGAATATGCATGGCGGGGCGAAGGAGATTGGAGGCGTGCGCTTTGGGGCGCTGGGATATTCAAACCCCACTCCGTTTGAGACTCCCGGGGAGTATGGGGAGAGTGAGATTGCGGCGCGTCTGGCGGAGTTGGGGGAGCCGCAGGTTTTGGTTTGCCATTGTCCGCCCAAGGACAGCGCGCTCGATGCCGGGGGTGGGGGAAAACATTACGGATCGACATCGGTTGCGAGCTTTATCGAGAGTGTTTCTCCGCGTTACTTCTTGTGCGGGCATATTCATGAGGCGGAAGGAGCGCGAACCCAATTGGGGAGCAAAGGCATCACAACAGGTGTTAACGTGGGCAAGAGGGGTTATCTGCTGGATTTGACAACGATTTAAACGATGAGAATTGCTAAGTTTTTTGGCCTGGGGCTGCTAGCTCTGGGGTTATCCTCTTGCCGGAGCGGCGCTCTGAGCGCGCCCGTTGCGTTTGATCCGATGAGTCTGGGTCCGGCGGGGGCGACTTTGAAAAAGTATTTTGACCGCCAGGACGCGGCAGTGGCCCGCAAGGAAGCGCTGGTAAGTACGGTGAAGATTCAGGCGTCGATCCCCAATTTGGAGAAGAAGGGCGCGATGGTGGCCGAGAAGACCGTCGCGCCGAACGGACACATCAGCTATGAGATGAAGTCGTATGAGGGCGATACGACGATCAAGAAGGATGTGATCGGAAGGTATCTGAGCAGCGAGCAGGAGACGTCGGAGACGCCGTCGATTGGGATTAGCGCGCAAAATTACCGTTTTAAGTTTAAGCGGCGGGACCGGTTGGGGGAGCGGGCGACGGTGGTATATGAGTTGAACCCGCGGAAAAACACTGTGGGGATGTTCAAAGGTGAACTTTGGTTGGACGAGGAGACAGGGCTGACGGTGCGGGAGTCGGGGAAGCTGGTGAAGAATCCTTCGGTGATCTTCAAGAGTCTTGAATTTATGCGGGATTACGTTTTCAAGAATGGGATTCAGTATTTGGTGTTACAGGATTCGCAGGCCGATACGCGGGTGATTGGCAAGGTGCTGGTGAAGATGGAGTTTGAAGAGCCTAGAGTGGTGGCGGCGCATTGAGACTTCTAGCCATGTTTTTACTGAGTGGGGTGGCTTATGGGCAGTTGCCCGTTAGCTTTGGAGTGAAGGCGGGCGGGGTTTGGAACGAGTTGACCAGCGGGAGTTTGCAGAGCCGGATTTTCCCTTTGAAGGCTGGGCCTTATGTGGAAGTGAGCTTGCCGTTTTTACCAACAATTGAGACTGGGGTGATGTTTGAGCGGTTTACGGGGTTAGGCGTGGCAAATGCGGTTTATCAGGTGCCGGTATTGGTGAAGAAGCGATTTAACGCGGTTGCGGTGAAGCCGTTTTTGGCGGGGGGCGCGACCTTCCGGATGGTGCCCGGGCGGAGCGAGAAGAGCGGTGGGGCGACAGTGGCGGCAGGGCTGACGGTGGGGCTTTTGCCTGTGAAGATTGAGCCGGAATTTCGCTATACGCGGTGGGTGAACACGTCGGCTGTGCCTCGCAGCGGACAAGTTGAGTTTTTAGTAGGGCTTCGTTTTTGACAGGTTAGTAATTGCTAGACTGATAGTTTCAGGGAATCCGTTCTTACATGCGCACACTCTTTTTGAATCCGCCTTCTTTTGAAGGATTTGACGGTGGCGCCAGTTCGCGCTGGCCGGCTACGCGAGAAATCGAAAGCTACTGGTATCCGGTATGGCTGTGCTACCCGGCGGGTTTGTTGCCGGATTCGAAAGTAGTGGACGCGCCGCCGCACAAGATTTCGATCGAGGCGACGGTGGCGATGGCGAAGGACTTTGAGCTGCTGGTGTTGTTTACGTCGACGCCGGGATTTCACGTGGACGTGAAGATCGCCGAGATGATGAAGGACGTCAATCCGAAGATGCAGGTTTGCTTCGTCGGGCCGCCAGTGACGGTGGAGCCTGAGAAGACGATGATGGCGTCCAAGGCGATCGACTTCATTGTGCGGCGCGAGTTTGACTATCAAATTGTGAACTACGCCAAGGGTACGCCGCTGGCGGAGTTGCCGGGTGTGAGCTACCGCAAGGACGGCGGGCTGATGCACAACCCCGAGGGCGGCTATATCGAGAATCTGGACGAGCTGCCGTGGGTGTCGAAGGTTTACAAGCGGGATCTCGACTTTAAGCGCTACAACGTTCCATTCTTGTTGCATCCGTTTATCAGCTTCTATACGTCGCGGGGATGCCCGGCGATGTGCACTTTCTGTTTGTGGCCGCAGACGCACTCGGGACACCGGTGGCGGTTGCGTTCGGTGAACGACATTGTGAAGGAAGTGGAGTGGTCGCTGTCGAACTTCACGGGCCTCAAAGAGATCTTCTTTGACGACGATACCTTCAACTACAAGAAGGACCGGACGATTGAGCTTTGCAAGGAATTGAAGAAGCTGAACTTCACCTGGAGCTGCACGAGCCGGGTTACGACGGACCGCGAGACGCTGGCTGCCATGAAGGACGCCGGTTGCCGGTTGATGATTGTGGGTTACGAATCGGGTGCGCCCGAGATCTTGAAGAACATCAAGAAGGGCGCGACGATCGACATGGCCGAGCGCTACACGCGGAACGCCCATGAGTTGGGCTTGACGGTACACGCGGATTTTATCGTTGGGTTACCGGGGGAGACGCGGCAGACGATTCAGCAGACGATCGATTTTGCGAAGAAGCTGGATTGCGAGACGATTCAGGTGTCGATTGCGCATCCCTATCCTGGCACCGAGTTTTACGATTACGCGCAGAAGAACAACCTAATCCAGTTGAACGCTTCGATGACGGACGAGTTGGGGCATCAGTTGCCGACGGTTGTATATCCGGGCTTGGATCGGGCGGAGTTGGTGGATTCGGTGGAGCGCTTTTACGGCGAGTATTACTTCCGGCCGAAGGCGGCTTGGCGCGTGGTGAAGAAGGCACTTTTCTCGACGGACGAGCGGCGGCGGTTGATCAAGGAAGCACGCGAGTATTTGGCCCTTCGGCGTAAGCGGAAGAAATTTGTGCGCGATCAGAACGCGTTGACCAAAGAGGCGGCTGCGGCGGCTTCTTCGGCAACCGGCGACTGAGCGCGCCGGCGATGAGCATTGGGCGGGGCCGCGTCTGGCTGTTGAGCGCGGCGGTGATTGCGGCCAACGTGATTGGCAACCTGGCATTGTCGTGGGGAATGAAGCATCCTCTGGGCATTGCTTTGACAGGCGTGGGACCTGTGGACGCACTTTTGAACCCGTGGGTGGGGCTTGGGATTGCGTTGTTGGCCGTTTGGACGATGGCGCGGATCACGCTGCTGTCGTGGGCCGATTTGTCTTTTGTGCTGCCGGTGACCAGCGTGGGGTATGTGATCAACGCGTTGATCGGCTTTGGCATTTATCATGAGCAGATCTCTTGGCAGAGGTGGGTGGGGACGGCGTTGATTCTGAGTGGGGCGGTGGCGGCCGGGGCCACGGAGCCCAAGCAATGAAGTGGGCTCTGGTGGGTGCCATTGTGGTGTCGACCATTGCGGCCGACGGATTGCAATCGAGCGCGATGAAGGCGCATGGGGAAATCCGAACCGTGTCGGCGGGGATGTGGACGCGACTGTTTGGGCAGTGGCGGCTGGCGCTATCGGTAGTGTTTATGGCGTTGAGCTTTTTCAGTTTTACGCAACTGCTGGCTGTGGCGGATCTGAGTTTTGCGGTGCCGGCGACGGCATTGACGATTCCGGTTGAAACATTTATGGCTCGCTATGTTTTGCGGGAAAATGTAGGCTGGAGAAGGTGGGCGGGTGCCGTGCTGGTGGCGGCGGGCGTGCTTTGCCTGGAACTTTGATCTATTTACTTTGGGGTATCGCGGCGGCGACGGCGGTCTACCAATTGACCGCGCTGGTGGCGTGCCTGCGGCAGGTGGGGGCGAGGCCGGCGGTGTTGAAGAATCCGCGGGCGATCTCGATCTTGAAACCGGTGCGGGGATTGGACCCGGATTTTTATGAGGCGATCGAATCGCATGCGACGCAGGACTATCCGGCACCGATGGAGATTCTGTTTGGGGCTGCGGATGAGCGCGACCCGAGCCTGCCTGAGATTGAGCGACTGAAGCTGGCGTATCCGCGGATCGACATTCGAGTTTTGCATTCGCGGACCAAGGCGGCGAACGCCAAAGTGGGGGTGTTGATCGATTTGGCGCGGGAGGCGCGGTATCCGCTACTACTGGTGAACGACAGTGACATTCTGGTGCCGCAGGGGTACTTGCGCCGGGTGACGGCACCGCTGGAGGACGAGGGAATTGGGATTGTGACGGCGCTGTACCGGGCGACTTCGCACAGCGGACCGGGGCGATGGGAGGCGCTAGGGATCGCGATCGATTTTGCGCAAAGCGTGTTGGTGGCGCCGCTGGTGGGGATTCGGGAGTTTGGTTTGGGGGCGACGTTGGCGTTTCGCGCGGAGGACCTGAAGTCGATTGGCGGGTTTGAGGCGATTGCGGATTATTTGGCGGACGATTATCAGTTGGCCAAGAAGATTACGCGGTTGGGGAAACGGTCGCACATGTCGGACGTGGTGGTGGAGACATCGATCGGGGACGATAGTTGGGCGGGGGTTTGGCAGCATCAGGTAAGGTGGGCGAGGACGATCCGGGTGTCGCGTGGGGACGGATATTTGGGGCTGCCGGTGACTCATTCGGGAGTATGGATTGTGGCGGCGATGTTGAGCGGGGCATGGAGTCTGGCGGCGGGACTGACGATACTAAGATGGACGACCGCTTTGGCGGGCGGAGTTTTGGTGTTGCGCAGTCCGTTGGCGGCGCGCGGCTTTTGGTTGGCCCCGGTCTGGGACCTGTGGGCCTTTGTGGTTTGGATCGCCGGATTGACGGGTTCGACCGTAGTCTGGCGGGACGGCGTGTTGAAGCTGACCAAAGACGGCAAACTATTGCGGCAGGTGTAACGATGCGTGTTCTCGGTTTCATTTTGATGTTGACGCTTGCTCTGGCTGGGCAAACGCCGAAGAGTAGCGATCCGGCGAAGGCGAAGAAGGCTTTTGAGCGGGCGGGGCAATTGCAAGAAGCCGGCAAGATGGAGGACGCCTTCAAAGCCTGCACGGAGGCGATTGAGGCGGATGTGGAGTTTGCGCCCGCTTGGCGGGAGCGGGGGAAGATTCGCTGGCAATTGGGTGAGGTGGATTACGGCGCGGCGGACTTGAACCGGGCGCTGGCGCTGGACCCGAACGACGCGGAGGCCTGGAGTATCCGGGGAGATATTTTGGCAAGCGCGGGGAAGCTGGAAGAGTCGCTGAAGGATTACGACAAGGCGGTAGGATTTGGACGGGAAAGTGCGAAGTTGTACGCCGCGCGCGCGGTGACGCTGGTGAAGTTGCGGAGCTATGAAAAGGCGATCGCCGATTTTGGGAAAGCGATCCGGTTGCGCATTGACGCGCCGGGGCCCTATAAAGATCGCGGTGTGGCGTATACGATGCTGGGGAAGTATCAGGATGCGATGGAGGACTATAACCGGGCGATCGCGCTGCGGCCGGACTATGCCGAAGCGTATCTAGAGCGGGGTTACGTGTATGGGCAATTGGGACAATTTGAGCGGGCGATCCCGGACTTTACGACAGCGCTGAAGACGCAACCGGACAGCTTTAAGGCGTTTATGTTGCGGGGGGCGGCGTATCAGCATCTGAACCAGCCGCAGTCGGCGGTGATGGATTATACGGAGGCGTTGAAGCGGCAGCCGAGTTCTGTGAGCGTGTTGCTGGCGCGGGGGGCGGCGTATGCGGAGATGACGCAGTTTGAGCCGTCACTGGCGGACCGGACGAAGGCTGTGGAGTTGGCACCGAAGTCGGCGGAGGCATTGATTGCGCGGGGCAGCAGCTACCATTTGCTGGGGCAACATGAGAAGGGATTGGCCGACCGGGACCGGGCAATCGAGTTGGCACCGAAGATGGCGGAGGCTTGGCTGGCGCGGGGCAGCGCATATTTCTTGCTGGACAAATTTGAGAAAGCGCAGAGGGACTTGGAAGAGGCGTTACGGCTGAGTCCGGATTTGGAGGAGGCCAAGGAGGTGCTGGCGCGGACGAAGGAGAAGCTGAGCGCGGCGAAAGTTGCGGAGCCGAAGGCGGCGATCCGGTCAGAGTCGAACTTGTCGGCGGTACAGACGCTGGCTGAGCGGCAGGGGGCGGGGTCGGGGGTGATGGCGAAAGTGGCTGTGGCGGTGCCGGACGTGGCTGCTCCCTCTGTCAGTCAACCGGTTAGCGCTCAGGCGGTCGTGATCGCTCCTGTTACCCCTGCGCCAACCAAGGTCGGTCCGGTTGCGCCGGCGGTGGTGAAGCCTGTCCCGGCGACGCCGGTTCCTGGAACAGACGCGGATTCGCGGCAAGGGTTGTCGGCGGAGAACTTGAACTTCCTGGGGAGGGAGTTGAATCAAAGCGGGGACTTTCAGAAGGCAATCGAGATGTTTAGCCAAGCCGTCGCGAAGAAGCCCGATTTTGCGCAGGCCTACAACGGGCGGGGTTACTCGCATATGCGCCAGGGGCAATGGAAGGAGGCCGAGGCCGACTACACATTGGCGCTGAAGTATAGCCCCAAGTATGCCAACGCCTATATGAATCGCGCGGCGGTGCGGCTGAAGCTGGGGGACGCGGCCGGGGCACAGCAGGATTCCGCGATGGGGAAGCAGATGGGCGGGAAGTAGCGGGACTGCGGCGCTGTCGATAGCGTGGTGCTTTCTGTGTGCCGATGTGGAAGTAAAACATGGCAGATCAAATCCTGACCTAACATAATGTGCTCTGGCGACAGCCCCAAGATCGAAATGGCGCAAAAGATCTTGAACGCGCAGCGTGTGAGTGGCAGCACGGAAGGTCCGGTGGGGAAACCACGAGGATTCCCCGAGTCGGCTGACGCCGGAGACTCACTTGGAGAGCACGAGCAAGTTTTCATCAGTGTTCAAAGACTGTGTGCTGTGCTGCTGAAAATCAACAAGACCAGATCGTCGTGATTGCCGCGCCCGGATGGCGAAGTATTCCCGGCCTACTTGCACGAGTTGCTCGGCCCGACTTCACTTGAATCCCATTGGACCGTGTTGGTCCGTCGCAGCGCAATGCTTGTGCAAGTGCAAGGCCCGCACTTAGTCCGCTGTCGATAGGGCGATCCTATACGCGCTGAACTCTGCCTCCAAACAATGCATTGCCAACTGCTTCCGTCATTGTGGATGTGCCCTAAGGTTTGACCGGGTGAAGGCCGATCTACGGGGAAGCACTGAGAAATCAGGAGGAACCCCCGATGAAGATCGAAAACATTAAGCCCAGCTACGTAGTACACACGTACGGAGTTCTAACGCTTTTGTCGACGATGGCTCTGTTTGGCTACGAGGCGGCAAAGCCGGAAGTTGGAAAGGGTTTGCTTGGCCTGGAGGCCGCCAAAGCGTCGGCGCTGTCGGCACCGGCGGCGGGGGCCGAGGTGGTTTACCCGATGGCTGAAATGCCTGGACGAAAAGCCCGTCCGGCGCGCCCCCGCCGGTAGGTAGGGATCGACCTCCTGCCCCCATATCTTGTGCGTTGACCCCATCTGGTTTATCCGTCATATTTGTAAGGCCGGGAAGCCATAGAACAAAAAGGGGTTGGAATGGTTAAAACGAAAAAAGCGAAATATGATTTACTGCTGCCGTCGCCTTCGTTTTCGTCAACCGACGTCTCCGGAGTGACGGGCGTGAGTCTACGCCAACTGCAATGGTGGGATGAAAAAAAGGTGGTTTCGCCGCGTCAGGAGGGGCACAGGCGCCTTTACCTGGCCGAGGAAGTGTTGGAGATCTCGGTAATTGCCGAATTGCGGCGTAAAGGGTTCTCCCTGCAGAAGATCCGGCGGGTGCTGCGGTTTTTGCAGAAGGAAGTGGGCAAGCGGTTGGGGGAGATCCTGGACCCTCGATCCGAGTTGAATTTGGTGACGGACGGCAAGAATATTTACCTGGAAGACAGCCACCAGCGCATCATTGACATCTTAAAAAGCGCGCGTCAGCCGATGTTCTTAGTGTGTGTCAGCGATCAGGTGCGGCGGATTACGGCGGCATTGCCAGCGACGCGCAAGCCGGTTGGACGGGAAAGCGGCGTTGTGGCCGCAAAGAAAGTCCGTTCGGTTTAGCGAATCCTTCGAAGCGAATCGCGTTGTCGCGACGTCTACTTATCGTTGACATATACTGAAGGCACGATTCGCATCGTGTATTTTTGGAGGCCTAATTTTTATGGCTCGTAGCCGCGCATCCTGGCTGGTGATCCCTCTTCTCGTAGCACTTTGCTCGATTTTGGGTGGTGTACTCGGACCTGAACTGGACGAGGTGAACGCCGCGACGACGGAAGACGACATCAAGTCGGGGCTTCGAGTCTTCTCCAAGGTCTATGAAGTTGTCGAGAACAACTTTGCCGACAAGGTGTCGGCAGACAAGGTTATCTACCAGGGCGCGATCCCAGGCATGCTGCGGACGCTGGATCCGCACTCGAACTTTTTTGACCCCAAGATGTACACCGACATGCGTGAGGGTCAGCGCGGGCGTTATTTTGGCGTCGGCATGACGATTGGACAGCGCAACGGGCGCATCATCGTGATGGCGCCGTTCCCTGGATCGCCAGCCGCAAAGGCTGGGATCCGGCCGGGCGACATCATCGCCGAGGTCAACGACAAGAAGACCGACAGCATGACAACGGCCGACGTTGCCGACTTGTTAAAGGGACCGCGCGGCACGCAGGCGCAGATTCAATTGCAGCGCGAGGGTGTAGACAAGCCGCTGGTATTGAACATCACGCGAGACGAGATCCCACGCAAGAGCGTGAAGGACGCGTTTTTTGTCAAGCCCGGCGTCATGTATCTGGATGTCGAGTCGTTTAACGAGAACACGAGCGCCGAGGTAAACGAAAACTTTAAGCGTCTGGGGGAGAAGAATGTGAAGGGGTTGATTTTGGACCTTCGCAACAATCCCGGCGGGCTGCTGAACGAGGGAGTGGCGGTGGCTGGGCGCTTCTTGCAGAAAGGGCAGTTGGTAGTATCGCACCGCGGACGGGCGAACCCGGAGCGCACCTATGTTGAGAGGCGAGGCAGCGGGGCGGCGGATTATCCGATCGTGGTGATCGTGAACAAGTATTCCGCTTCGGCGGCGGAGATTGTCAGCGGCGCGCTGCAGGATCATGACCGGGCCTGGGTGCTGGGCGAGGATACCTTTGGCAAAGGCCTGGTGCAGACGGTTTATCCGCTGAGCGAGAACACGGGCTTGGCGCTGACGACGGCGAAGTACTATACGCCGAGCGGACGGCTGATCCAGCGGGATTACTCGAACATCAGCTTCTTCGATTACTACTACCGCAAGGACACTGAGCTGAAGAATCCGAAGGACGTTAAGATGACGGATTCCGGTCGCGCCGTGTACGGCGGCAACGGGATCGCTCCCGATGAGAAATTTACGCCGATCAAGTACAATCCATTCCAGATCGAGCTGCTTCGCAAGGCTACATTCTTCAGTTTTGTGCCGACTTATTTCAATGGCAAGGAAGTGAAGTTGCCGCAGGGGTGGGCTCCCGACGCGGGAGTGATCGAGCAGTTCAAGACGTACTTGAAGAAGCAGAACGCGACTTTCACCGAGGAAGACTTCAAGGCGAACCTGCCATGGGTGAAGACCTCGCTGCAGACCGAGTTTTACAAGACGGCCTTCGATATAGACGAGGCCGGGCGCTATGAGATCGAAATTGACCCGGAAGTGCAGAAAGCCATCGAAGCTTTACCGAAGGCCCGCGAGCTGGGCGACAAGGCGAAGAAGATGATCGTGCAGCGGATGGCTGAGCCGCCGCGCTAGTTTCCGCCTTATCCTGTTAGATTGACGAAGCAAACGCAAATCACCGTGCTGGACGCGGGCGGGCAGTACTGCCATCTGATCGCTAGACGAGTCAGGGAACTTGGCGTCTATGCCGATGTGATGCCGAGCGAAACGCCGGCAGCGGAGCTGGAAGACCGGCGGGGGATCATCATCTCCGGTGGCCCAGCAAGCGTCTACGAGCCCGGCAGCCCGGATGTGGACCCGGAGATTTTCTCGCTGGGCGTGCCGGTGTTGGGGATCTGCTACGGGTTGCAGTTGATGGCTCATCACATTCCCGGAGGCAAGGTGATCCCCGGCGTTAAGGGCGAGTATGGGATGGCGCAGTTGCGGGTGACTGAGCCGGACCGATTGTTTGAGGGGTTCCAGGCAGTGTCGCAAGTGTGGATGTCGCACCGGGACAAGGTGGGCGAGGCACCGGAAGATTTTGTCGTGACCGCAGAGACCAGCACCTGCGCGATTGCGGCGATGGCCAACGATTGGCGCAAGCTGTACGGTATACAGTTTCATCCCGAGGTTGTACATACGCATGGCGGCAAGGTGATTCTCGGCAACTTTTTGTTTGGGATCGCGGGGTGCGCGCAGGATTGGGAGCCGACGCGGCAACTGGAAGAGATTGAGGATGGGATTCGAAGAACGGCGCGGGGGCGGAACGTGTTCTTTTTTGCGTCGGGTGGCGTGGATTCGACGGTGGCTTTCTCGCTGTGTTTGCGGGCGTTGGGGAAGGAGCGAGTTCACGCGGCTTATGTCGATACGGGGCTGATGCGCGAGGGGGAGACGGAATTTGTGAGGGAAGCGTTTACGCGGCTGGCGGGAGATTCGTTTGAAGTTGTGGACGCCAAGGCGGAGTTTCTGGGTAAGCTGGCCGGGGTAGTGGAGCCCGAGGCGAAGCGCAAGATCATTGGCGAAGAGTTTGTGGCGGTGCAGGAACGGGTGTTGGAGACGGGGCCGTTTTTGAATGGGCGTTGGATATTGGGTCAGGGGACGATTTATCCAGATACGATCGAGAGCGGTGGCACGGCGAAGGCTGAAGTCATCAAGACGCATCACAATCGCGTGGCTGGGATCCAGAGCCTGATCGAGGCGGGGCGACTGGTGGAACCGCTGTCGCAGCTTTATAAGGACGAAGTGAGGCAGGTGGGGCGGGCGATAGGACTGCCGGATGAGCTATTGGACCGGCATCCTTTCCCGGGGCCGGGCCTGGCGATCCGGTGCCTTTGCGCGAGCGAGGCGAAGGCGGCGCGGCAGGTGGAGGATGGATGGGTTCTGCCGGTGTTGAGCGTGGGGGTGCAGGGGGATTCGCGGACCTACCGGGGGACGCTGGCGCTGGAGAGCTATAGCGAGGGCGCGTTTGCGACGGCGACGGAGTCGATCAACCGGTTGGCGGATGTGAACCGGGTGGTGGCGCTGGTGGCGGGCGTGGCGCCGTTGAGCGAGATGCGGTCGTATGTTTGCGCGATCGATGCGGAGCGGCTGGCGAGGTTGCGGCGCTGTGACGCGATCGTGCGGGGGATGTCGCTGGAGAGCGGATTTGAGGAGAAGGTTTGGCAGTTTCCGGTGGTGCTGTTGCCGTGTGGGGTGGAGGGCAGGCCGGACAGCGTTGTGTTGCGACCGATCGACAGCGTGGACGGGATGACGGCGCAGGCGGTGCCGATGCCGGAGGGGTTGTTGGCGCGGATGGCGGAAGGGTTACTGGGGGTGGAGGGGATCTCGGCGGTGTTCTACGATTTGACGAACAAACCGCCGGCGACGATTGAATGGGAATAGCGGCTAGAATCGAGTAGAGGGGCCCTTAGCACAACGGTTAGTGCAGCGGACTCATAATCCGTTGGTTGATGGTTCGAATCCATCAGGGCCCACCATTTCTAATGCCTTTGCGAGTTAAGCCGTTTTGAGCCGGTAGTAGACCGAGCGCAGGTGGCGTTTGGATTCGAATTGGGGGCAGATGCCGTTCAAAGTCTCCATGGAGCCAATCACAAGCGAGGCGTCTCGGTCGAGACTTTTGCCGAGGCGGTTGAAGAGGGATTGGCGGTCGCTGTCATTGAAGTAGATGGCGACGTTGCGGCAAAAGATGACGTCGAACTTGCCGAGGCCGGAGAAGTCTTCAAACAAGTTGAGACGGCGGAATGATGCCATAGCTCGGATCTCGTCGCGAATCTTCCAGCCTTTGGGGTGCGGCTCGAAAAAACGGCGGCGGGTGGTCTCGTCCAATCCACGTTCAATTTCGATTGGGCCGAAGGTACCCTCGCTTGCCTGAGCCACCGCCTGATCGGAAATGTCCGTACCCAGGAGTTTGAGGTTGTATTTGTCCGTGTCTTTGAGCAAGTCTTTGAGCAGCATGGCGATGCTGTAGAGTTCTTGTCCGGTAGAACAGGCGGCGCTCCAGATGCGCAGGGTAGGGCGCAAGGCACCACGGGAGCGGGCATCGATGAGCTCGGGAATGATCTTATGGCGGAGAAGATCGAACGGCGTCGCGTCGCGAAAGAAGAGAGTCTCATTGGTGGTGATGGCGTCGATGATCTTACGGTTCAAGACGCCACGGGCGTCCGCCCGGGCTCGGAGGATCAGATCGCCATAGTTAGGGCAGCCATGTTCTTCAACCAGAGGGCCGAGGCGGCCCTCGACAAGATAATCTTTGCTCGAGTCCAGGGAAATGCCGCAGATGCCGTAGATGTGTTTCAGGACGGCATCGCGGTCCTGAGATGCGAGGCGAATCATGATGGGGTGTAGCTCATTTGGCGGATTAGGGCTGGGGCGATTTCTTTGAGCGGCAGAACGGAATCGGCGAGGCCGGCTTCGATAACAGATCGGGGCATGCCGAAAACGACGCTGGTGGCCTCATCCTGGGCGATCGAATAACAGCCGCCGCGTTTTAGCAATTGCAGGCCCGCCGTGCCGTCGCGGCCCATACCGGTGAGAATGGCGGTGAGGGCACGGCCGGGAAGATGGAGGGCCGCCGAGCGAAACAGGGTGTCGACGGCGGGGCGGCAGTTGTTTTCGGGTGGATCGTCGGTGAGCTTGATGAGCGGCTCGGCTTTGGGACCGGCAGAGAGCTTCATGTGCCTACCTCCGGGTGCGATATAGGCGCAGCCGGGGAGAGCTACTTCGCCATCCCGGGCTTCGCGAACGTCGAGGCGGCACTTGGGGCGGAGGCTGGAGGCGAGAGCTTCGGTGAACATCGGTGGCATATGTTGAACGACGAGAATGGGAGCGGGGAAA
>JANXUM010000130.1 GCA_025356215.1 Bryobacter sp.
CAGGACGGGCAACCAAGCCAACCAAATTCCAGCCATGCGCGCCGCCTATGAGAAGACCGGAGGACGCTTTGTCGAACACTCCGGGCTGGTTGAACTCTACCCCGGCGTCTGGCTCACCGGGCCCATTCCACGCAAGTATCCCGAGCACAACTGGAGCCCGGGCCGCCGCATTCCCGGCACCTCGGCGGAGCTTGTCGAAGACAACTTACCCGAGGATCAAAGCCTTGTTATCGCCACCGTAAAAGGTCTCGTCGTTATCGCCGGATGCAGTCACGCCGGCATTGTCAACATCCTCGACTATTCGCGTTCCAAGCTTCGCCAAGCCCCCATCCACGCCGCCATCGGCGGCTTTCACCCTCGGCGCGGGCATCGACCCCGGCGATATCGCCCGTTAGACTTGTGATAAATTCCGGCACATGCAACTTACCGGACGAAGAGGCTTTCTTGCCGCCGCACTGACCACCGCCGCCAGCCAAGCGCAGTATGTGCCCAAACAAAGCGATCGCCCTGAGTTACTGACCATCGACGAGGCGGGCTTCGTGTCGATGTTCGACGGCAAGACACTCAACGGCTGGGAGGGCGACACCAGGTACTGGAGCGTACAGGACGGTAACCTGGTTGGCGAAATCACGCCGGACACCGTGATTAAGAGCAACACCTTCATCATCTGGCGCGGCGGGTCGCCCAGGGACTTTGAGTTAAAGGTTGACTATCGGATCACTCCCAGCGGCAACAGCGGCATCAACTACCGCAGTGTCACCGTCGCCGACAAAGTGACTCCCGCCAATCAGTTCGCCATGCGTGGCTATCAATGCGACATCGACGGTCGCAACGTCTACACGGGCCAGAATTATGAGGAGAAGGGCCGTCTGTTTCTTGCTCTGCGCGGTCAAATGACCCACGTCGTAAATGGCCGCCGGCCCATCGTGTATTCCAACTTCGGAGATTCAAAAGAGATGGCTGCGATCCTCACTCCCGATTGGAACTCGATCCACTTGATCATCCGCGGCAACATGCTTACGCATATGATCAACGGGCGCCTGATGAGTGCCGTCGTGGACGACGACGCGCCCAACCGCATGCTGGATGGGCTGATTGGAGTTCAGGTTCATGTTGGGCCGCCGATGAAAGTGGAATATCGCGGATTTCGGATTAAACTCTGGTAACACAATCATCGTTGCGGCCATCTAGCCGTTAATGGTTGTAACTCGCTTTGGACACGACGGCATGGGCGACATGTTGGTACCGGCAAGCGCCCTGTACGGTCCGCAAACTGCCCGCGCGGTCGAGAAGTTGCCGATCAGCAAGCTGCGCTACCCGCGCAGTTTCCTGAAGGCTCTCGCCTTGATCAAGGCGAAGGCTTCCCGCGTCAACAGACTCGCCGGGGCCTATCCAGACGACGATGTCAATCGCAGCCAGTGCAGCAACGACATCATCCCAACGGCTCTTAATCTCGCCGCAATTTCCCAGGTGACCGGTCAGCTCTTGCCCGCAATGAGCGTGTTGTCGTCAGCCCTCAACGCCAAAGCCGCCGAGTTTGGACAAGCCGTCAAAATGGGCCTGAGCCACCAGCACGACGCCCTGCCCATGCGCCTCGGTCAGGACTTCTCAGCTTACGCCCGGCAAGTGGAACTGGCTGGGGAGAGAATTGAAGCCGCGCTTACCGGAATGTATGAGTTGCCAATCGGCGGAACCGCCGAGGGAACTGGGCTGAACGCTCCTCCGGGTTTCGCTCACGATCTGGTTGCCGAACTGGCAAGTTACACCGGCTATCCCTTCCGCGAGGCGTCCAACCGCTTTGAAGCGCAAGCCGCCAAAGACGCCGCCGTCTTTTTGTCCGCCTCCCTGCGCAATTACGCCGTGGCGCTGACCAAGATTGCCAACGAATTTCACTGCCTTGGTTGGGGCCCCAGCGGCGTTCTGATGGTGTGCGCACAAATTGTGGGCTACGATAGCGCCATTGCCTGGAGCGGGGCGGCTGGTGATTTTGAGTTGAACACGGTAATGCCTTTGATCGCTTGCAACCTGATCGACTCGATCGAGTTGCTTGCCGCCGCGACCCGGAACTTTGAAGCCAGAATGCTTGGCGGCATGACCGCCACCGAAGAGCATTCCGCTGAAGTTGTCGAGCATTCCCTGGCCATGGTCACGGCGTTGGTGCCGGTCGTCGGCTATGACCGCGCGGCCGAGATTGCCCAGCGGGCCAGCGTTGAAGGACGCACGATCCGGTCGGTGGCCGCGGAACTCAGCGGCCTAAGCGGCGAAGAGCTAAGAAAACTTCTCGATCCGTTAACGCAATCGTCCGCTCCTTAGAAACGCGGCGGTACCCCCATGGGTCTGACCTGTATGAAGCAGTTGGATCCGCGAGCGCAAGAGATTCTCGATCAGCACGGCAAGTACGGTTTAGCGCCGATGGAGGAGTTGTCCGTACACGAGGCGAGAAGCATTCCTTTGCTCGATTACGCCGCCAGGGACTTGGTCGCCTCAAAGATGAGCGCCAGGGCCGCCACCATGATCAGCCCCAAGCCGGAGCAGGTTCACTCCATTCAGCATCGCCGGCTTCTTGTCAAAGACGGCTCGATCCTGTTGCGCATTTACACCCCCGGCGGCCCCGGACCGCATCCGGTATTGGTCTATGTGCATGGCGGCGGTTGGGTGATTGCCAATCTCGATGTCTATGACTCATCCGCCAGGGCCTTGTGCAATGGGGCTGAGTGCATCGTCGTATCCGTCGGCTACCGGCAAGCTCCCGAGCACAAGTTTCCGATTGCGATCGAAGACTGTTTTGCGGCCCTGCAGTGGGCGCAGGCGAACGCCACCGCCCTCAATGGCGACCCGCTCTATGTCGCCGTAGCCGGGGAGAGTGCCGGAGGCAACATGGCCGCCGTCGTCTGCTTGATGGCCCGCGCGCAAGGCACCCCATTACCCGTGCATCAATTACTAATTTACCCGGTGACAGACTTCTCCTTCGACACCCCAAGTTACACCGAACACGCCAATGCCAGCCCGTTGAACGCCGCCATGATGCGATGGTTCGCCGGACACTATCTCAAGACCGCAGATGAGGGCTTGCATCCTTACGCCTCGCCCCTCCGATCCACCGATCTTTCGGGCCTACCTCCGGCCACAATCATCACCGCAGAGTTTGATCCGCTTCGTGACGATGGCCGGTTGTATGCACTCGCCCTCGAAGCCGCCGGAGTCGCCGTTACTTACCGCAATTTTGACGGAGCGATGCACGAGTTCTTCTCGCTGTGCGATCTTCTGGATGTCGGTGCCGACGCCGTGCGCTTTGCGGCCACTGAGTTGCGGACCGCCTTCCATCGCGCCGCGTCTGAGGAAGTCGTTCTTTTCTAGTTCGCCTTGCTAATCTAAGGCTTATGCCTTCCCAATGGCGACACTCCGTGTGCGCTCTCGATTGCCCGGATTGCTGCTCGATGCTCGTCCAAGTGGACACTGAGAGCGGCAAGGCCTCCAAGGTCAAAGGCGATCCAGCCCATCCTGTCACGCAAGGCTTCCTTTGCGGCAAGGTTGCGCGCTATCTGGACCGCGAGTACAATCCGGACCGTTTGCTCTATCCGATGAAACGCACCGGCCCCAAGGGGAGCGGCAACTTCACGCGCATCGGCTGGGACGAGGCCATCGGCACCATTGCCGAGCGCCTGACGGCCATTGCCGCCGAGCACGGTTCTGAGTCCATCCTGCCTTACTCTTACGCCGGCACGATGGGGATGTTGAACGGCTCCGGCATGGACCGTCGCTTTTTCCATCGCCTTGGCGCATCGCGACTGGACCGCACGATCTGCTCATCCGCGGGCGGAGCGGCACTGATGGCGTCGATGAACGCGCGCCTGGGCACAGAGCCCGAACAGTTCAAGCGTTCCAAGCTCATCATCGCCTGGGGGGCCAACGTCCTGACCACCAACGTCCACCTCTGGCCCTTCATTGTGGAGGCGCGCCGCAACGGTGCCCACTTTGTCGTTATCGACCCGATCCGGACCAGGACCGCCAGCCTTGCCGACCAGCACATCCCGATTCACCCCGGGTCCGATCTCGCGCTGGCTTTGGCGATGGCCAACGTCATCTTCAGCGAGCGCCTTGAAGACCGCGGGTACTCCAAACACATCCACGATCTCGAAGACTATCGAGACATTGCCGCCACCATGCCTCCGGCTCGCGCGGAGCAGCTCACGGGCGTTCCGGCCGCGACAATCGAGGCTCTCGCCCGCGAGCTTGCAGGGACTCGCCCCGCCGTCATTCGAGTCAATTACGGTGTACAGCGATCCGACCGCGGCGGTCGCGCCATCCAAGCCATCGCTTCGCTGGCCGCTCTTACCGGCCAGTTCCAGCATATTGGCGGCGGCGTCAACCTGTCCACCTCCGGTGGCTTCGCCTTCAATCGCGCCGCGCTCGAACGGCTCGACCTGGAGCCGCGTCCCACCCGCTTAATCAACATGAGCTTGCTTGGTGACGCCCTCACCACGCTCAACGACCCGCCGGTCAAGGCGATGATCAACTACAACTCCAATCCGGCAGCCATCGCGCCGGACCAGCGCAAGGTGCTCGAAGGCTTGCGACGCGAAGACCTCTTTACGGTCGTGCTTGAACAGTTCATGACCGACACGGCCCAGCGCGCCGACATCGTCCTGCCCAGCACGACCTTTCTCGAACACACCGACCTCTATTTCGCCTACGGCCATTACTATGTCCAACTGGCCCGGCCCGCTTTGGCCGCCCCTGGCGAATGTAAAACCAACGTCGAGGTCTTCCGCCTTCTGGCCAAAGCGATGGGCTTTACCGACCCGTGCTTTGACGACAGTGAGGACGAGATGATCCGCCAGACGCTCGACTCCGGCTCGCCGTATCTCGAGGGCATTACGCTTGAGCGTTTGGATCGCGAACATTTCGTGCGGCTCAATTTGGGCGCGCCGATGGGCGAGTTTCTGCCCTTTGCCGAAGGCAAATTTCCAACCACTCACGGACAATTTATCAGCGGCGGCAAAGACCTTGCCTATGAGCCGCCGGTCGAGTCGCGGCACGGCGCGGGCCAGTCCACCGCCTACCCGCTGGAGTTGATCTCCTGGAAGAGTCACGACTCGATGAACTCCACCTTTGGCAACCGCGCTGACGTTGACGCCGAGACGGCCAAGGTCATTCTGCATCCAGATGACGCGGCCCGGCGCAACATCACCGACAATTCGGCTATCCGCCTGTTCAACGATCGCGGCGCTGTGGAGGCCGTCGCTAAACTCGACGCCTTCCACGTCCAGCCTGGCGTGGTCTGCGCCCCAAGCGTCCGCTGGCCGTCCAAGTCCAAGAACGGCGTTGGCATCAACGCGCTCACCTCGCAGCGCTTGACGGATATCGGTAACGGCGCGACCTTCTACTCTTGTCTGATCGAGGTTGAGGCTTGCTAAGGCTGATCCTCGCCCTTGTCCTGTTCGCCAGTTGCCGCCCCTCGCTGCGCGAGCTGGGGGTGCGCGCCGCGTACCTGAATTCGACGCTGAGCGCCGCCGAGGCGGCCCGGGT
>JANXUM010000134.1 GCA_025356215.1 Bryobacter sp.
AGCGGGGCAGATGATGAGGACCCGGCAACTGATGATTACTGGCGCGCTACTGCTGGCTGCGGCGTTGTCGCTCGATCAGTTCTTACCGATCAACAAGAAGCTCTGGACAAGTTCGTTTACTTTGCTGATGGCCGGTCTGGACTTTATGGTTTTCGGAGCGATGCTTTGGCTGATTGATGTTAAGAAGGTGATCGCGCCCTTCCGCCCGGCGATGATCATGGGTGCCAACGCGATCGCGGTGTACTTACTCAGCGAATATCTGGAAACGATCCTCGACCTGCTGCACTGGAAAGACCCGATCTACGAGACCCTGTTTGTGCCCTATTTCTCGCCGATCAACGCGAGTCTGGCTTTCGCCCTCGCCTATGTGGCGCTGCATTTCTGCTTTGCCTATGGGCTGTATCGCAAAGGCTGGTTTTTGCGCGTCTGATGGTGTTCTTTGGCCTGTAGCATCCTAATACGCGTATAAGCCTCATCATGATGCTATGATGCGGTCATGCGCACAACCGTCGATCTCGAAGACGAAGCATACCTGCTGGCAAAGAGCATGGCCCAAGATTCGAACACGAGTCTGGGCAAGGTGATTAGCAAGTTAATTATCAACCGAGTCAAAGACCCTGATGTGGGCTTCGTAATTCGGACCAGTCCCAAGACCGGCCTTCCCACCTTCCGCTCGGTCCGGCGAACGTCGACCGAAGATGTAAAGGCTCTGGAAGACGAATTTTAGGTGGCAAATCTAGAACCGACATATTTGTTGGATTGCAATGTTCTAATCGCCCTTTCCGATGAGCAACACACACTGCATGACGCAGCGGAGGAATGGATGCAACGCAACATGGGCAACTTTGCGACATGCCCCATCACGCAAGGCTGTCTTCTCAGATTTTGTCTTCAGTTTGGGAATAATCCTGGGATGGACGGCGCGAAAGAAGTTCTCAGCCGCTTCACGAAGAGGTCAAATCACGTTTTTCTGCCCGACGATCTCAACTTTCTCGATGTCCCGGCTCGAGGCGTTCGCGGGCACAAGCAAGTCACAGACGCTTACCTAGCCGCGCTCGCGAAGCGCCATGGCGTCCGCCTCGCAACATTCGACCGCGGCTTGGCAATCCTCCTCGACAACGTGGTCGAACTCATCCCCACCTAACCCCGCCCCCGCCTCAAGCCCCCCGCCAATCCCGCTCCCGCCACCGCCATCGCCGCCAATATCGTAAACACCTCGGCGTAGCCGCCGCGCAGATCTCCATGCGATCTGGCCGCGTCCAGTAACCCGGCAAAGTAACCCGGCACCAAAAATCCGCAAAGTCCCCAGGCGCTAAACACCAGCCCGTAGTTAGCCCCGACATACTTCGCCCCAAAGAAATCCGCCGTCATCGCCGGCATCAACGCCAAAAATCCGCCATAAGAAAACGCCACCAGACACAGCCCCAGTAACAAGCTGCTAAACCCGTCCGCCACCCGCAACACCAACGCGCAAGCCAGAGCACTGGTCGCGCACATTCCCAGCACCGCCGGCAACCGGCCCAGCCGATCCGACACGCCCCCCCACGCCAGCCGCCCCGCGCCATTGAAGATGCTCATCACCCCCAGCCCCGCCCCCGCGCTAATCATCGCCCCGCCGCCCTTGGCCGCCTCACGCAGCAACGGCGAAGCCTCCCCGATCGCCGTCAACCCGACCGATGTCCCAAGGAAGTACAAGCCCCACAGCACATAGAATCGCCAGGTCCCCACCATCTCGCCTGTCTTCATCTCAACGCTGCTTGTCCCCGCCGCCGCCCCCGCCCACCCGGCCGGCTTCCATCCAACGGGCGGCACGGCATAAAACTGCGCCGCGCCAACAACTCCCACCAGAAACACTGCCGACAACACAAAAAACGTTTGGGGAATCGTCGAGCCCATCGCCACGACATCCTTGCCAATCATCCACTCCAGCCACGGCCCAAACACCAGCGGCCCCAGCCCAAACCCCATCACCGCCAGCCCAACGATCATGCCGCGCTTATCGGGAAACCACTTGACGCACATCGCGATCGGCGTCACATAGGCAAACCCTACGCCAACGCCCGCCACCAGCCCATATCCAATCACCAGGCCCTGAACCGTCTCATGCAGCAACCCCGCGATGAGACAACCCAGCGCGAGCAACACCCCGCCAACACTGGCCACCACGCGCGGCCCCCGCCTGTCCTGCCAGAACCCCGCGACAATCATCCCCGCCGCAAAGGCGAGCAACGAGTAGCGATACGGCATCACACTCTGCGCCCGCGTCCAACCGTGCAGTTGCTCCAGCGGCCCCCGGAAAACGCTCCAGCTATAGAGGATCCCGAGCATCACCTGCATCGAGATGGCGGCTGCGGCGTACTTCGCCCGGCCAAGGTTCAAGGATTCAGACACCCGCCCAGTTTACGTTAAACGTTGGCGGTCTCCTCCACCGGCGCATAAGTCTTCTCAACATAGTCGTTCAGCATCCCGATAAACTCCGCCACAATGTGATCCCCGCGCAGCGTCTTAAACAGCTTCGCGTCTACATACACCGGAGCCACCGGCTCCTCAAAAGTCCCCGGCAAGCTGATTCCGATATTCGAGTGCTTCGACTCGCCCGGTCCATTCACCACGCACCCCATCACGGCCACCTTCATCGTTTCCACACCGGGGTACAGCGGCTTCCAGACCGGCATCTGCTCGCGCAAATAGCGCTGGATCTGGTCGGCCATATCCTGAAAGAAAGTCGACGTCGTCCGTCCACACCCCGGACAAGCAATCACCTGCGGTGTAAAGGTACGAAGCTCCAGCGCCTGCAAAATCTGCTGACACACGAGCACTTCCTCAGTGCGGTCCCCATTTGGCAGCGGCGTCAGCGACGCGCGGATCGTATCGCCAATCCCTTCCTGCAACAATACGCTCAGCGCGGCCGAAGTATAAGAAACCCCCTTCGACCCCAGTCCCGCTTCGGTCAGCCCCAGATGCAGCGGATAGTCGCAACGCGCCGCCAGCTTGCGATTGACGACGATCAAATCCTGCACGCCGCTTACCTTCGCGCTCAGGATGATCTTGTTATGAGCCATGCCGTATCGCTCGGCCGCCTCAGCAGCCCTCAAGCCGCTTTCGACAATCGCGTTCATCGTCACTTCGCGCGCGTCCAACGGCTCTGGCGACAGCGCGTTCTCGTCCATCATCTTCGTCAACAAGGCCCCATCGAGCGACCCCCAGTTCACACCGATGCGCACCGGCTTGTCGTACTCAATCGCACACTCGATCATCGTGCGAAAGTTGTCATCGTGCTTGCGCCCAATGTTTACATTGCCCGGGTTGATGCGGTACTTGGCCAGCGCGCGGGCGCAGTCCGGATACTTCTTCAGCAACTGGTGCCCGTTATAGTGAAAGTCCCCCACCAGCGGCACGTTCACGCCGTGCAACATCAGCGTGTCAAAAATCTTCGGCACCGCCGCTGCGGCCTCTTCGGTGTTCACCGTCACCCGAACAATTTCAGACCCCGCCCGCGCCAGTTCCATCACCTGCTTGGCCGTCCCCGTGACGTCCGCGGTGTCCGTGTTGGTCATGGATTGCACCATAATCGGGTTAGTCCCACCAACTTTCACCCCACCGATCGATACAACCTGACTCTTACGACGGACCACTGGCATGTTATTTCTCCTGAAACGATAATTTTATCAACGAATCTCCCCAAAGAGAGTTAATGTTAGGGAAGCAAGCTCCCCGTTGGAGATCTTTTCCACACTTAGCCCACTAAAACGCTAAGGCGCCGTACCAAAGGAACCGATCGACATGCCAGTTCAAGGAAAACGCGTGCTTCTGGCCGGCATCGAGCACCCGCTCGTTGACAGCCTCGCGCAACATCTCTCGGACCGCGGACTGGAAGTCCACGAATCCGAAACGCTATCCGCCGCCAACCAAACTCTATCCTTCGACATCGCTTTTTGCGAAACCGATCCAACCGGCCTTATGGCCCTCTTGCAGTCCGTACACTGCCCCGTCGTTGTCGTTAGCCGCGTCCCCAACACCAGGGAATGGCTCGACGCGATGGACGCCGGTGCCGCCGATTATTGTGCAGCGCCTTTTGAACGCGAACAGTTGGACTGGATTCTCGAGTCCAACATCGTGGAACGCCAACCCGCGCTCACCGCCGCCTAGTGCGCTACGGTCTCCGCGCTTTCCTGCGCCAGCCGGGCCGCCAGTTGGCATAGCGATTCTTCAAACTGGCTCGCCGCCGGCGCCCAATCGGGCCGTTCAAAATCCGTTTCGATTTCGTCCCAAAGCCGCTCGGCGGTCGCCAACAACGGCGTCGCCAAAATGCTCCAGCGCGATCGATGCAGACGCGTAGCCACGCTATGCAACTGGGAAATCGCTCCCGCGTGACGATAGGCCTCCACTTTCAGGGCCGCGTCCAGAACCCGAACGCATTCCGTCGCCTCGGCGCGGCTTTCGGCTAGCATCGCCAATACGAATAGCGACTCCGGTGCCATCGGCTGCGGCTCGGCCAACGCCAGTGATTGAGTCGCGTTGCCGAGCGTAAAATGCGCCAGCGCCCCCAGTGCCCGCCAATGTGCCTGACGCCGCGGCGTGGCCAGCGTCAGCATCGGCTCTGCCTCGGCCAACAGAACTAGCGCCCCCGGCGCGTCCATGTTTCTCAACCGCGTCTCGGCCCTCGCCATCAGAAGTGCCAAGGGGTAAAACGCCGGCGTGGAGATGGCCTCCAAATGCGAATGGGCTTCCTCCGCCCACCCCGCCGCCAAACAGCTCTCCGCCGCCCGCAGCCGCAGCCAGTCCGCGCTGCTTTTTTGTCCCAACTTTTCAAACAGCGCGATGCTGCCGCACATCGTCTCGTGTCCGTCTCTCAGGCCGCCCGCCGCCATCAGATACAGCGCCGCGCTGGCTCGCTCTTCGGCCTTCACCGACGTCTCGCCGGCCAACTGTTCAATGGCTTCCCGAGACCGCTCTCGCGCACATCGATAGTCGCCGCTGCATTGCGCCGCCCGCCCCTCCAGATAGTCCAATACTGCGCCCACCAAAGCTGGCGTCGACACGCTCCGGGCCGCCGCTACGAATTCCGCCACCTCTTGCGGCCGCTCCAAGTGCGCGGCGGTCGAGGCTAAACTGAGTGCCTCCGGCCACGTCAACTTCCGGCCCTTCAGCATCCCGCACGCCCGCTCCCAGAGCAGATCCGCCTCCTCCGCATTTCCAAGCGCAAACTCCGCCCGTGCCCGCAACGCCGTCAGATTGGCCGTCGATGCGGCCTCGCTCACCTTGCCCATCGCCTCAGCCGCCTCCACCGCCCGGTCGTTGTCGAGTAGATACAATCCCTTCAACTCAACAAACACCACACCCTCGCGCCCCTCCACCAGAGCGTATTTCGCGGCATAGTCGCAGACGCCCAGCTCCTCTTCAGCGTTCTCATGATCGCCCAGGAACCCCACCTGTTCGAGGATCCGCCTCCCGTGCTCCGTCATTCTCCCCACGTGCCAGATCTGAGCCCCATCGCTATTGGCAATCGGCAACAAATTCACCAAACCGTCCACAAATCCCCACGATGCAAACACAAGCCAGTACTTGACTCCAGCCTCAAGCGCCGTTCCCTGCGCGCTCAACAGTAATGCCATCCCAACCAATCCCATCAAGAACGATGCCGCCGGTCCGCTGGCGCAGATCACCAGCCAATTCGTCCGTAGGTTGCGTACGGTTCGCGGAACCGCCTCAACATGTCCTCCGCCGATTAGTCCCGCCAGCGAAAAGTGAAAGTCGCTCTCCCCGTCAAGCCCACGCCGCCACATGAGCGGCCCCACCTTGATCCCCCTCAGGCGAAACCGGCAGGCCCACACCCCGGCCAAATGCCCCGCCTCATGAACTGCGATTGCAAACATCTGCAGCGCAACAAGTTCCCAAATCGGCACGCTCAAATCCTGCCGCGAGTAACCCAGGTAAGTCGCAAAGACCCTGAACTGACTCATCGTCGCGATCGACAGCACTAAGCTCAACACCGCGATCGCGCCGTCCCAGGGCAATGCGGGCGCGGGCTTCCCTTCGGCGGAACGAACGCGCTCCGTCTTCAAGCTCCAAAATTGAAAAATCCCATGTGCCCCCACGGCCGCCAGGTACAGGCTGCCCGGAGCATGCGCCAATCTCGCTACGGCCGTCACCATCGAGACCCATCGGCCCTGCCGGTTCCTCATCAGAAGCATCAATGCGCAGAGTCCGAAGAGCCCCGAAGTGGCCCAATAGTAAGGCCTTGGCAATGGAAACGCTTTCGCCGTGCCCGCTAAGGTCCCGTAAACGTAAAGTGCGTAAGCTTCAGCCAGGTAAAGCAATACCTGGATTCCACGCAATATTCCCATACTGGGACAATCGGTAATCCTGCGTAGGCCTGGCAGACTCAGAAAGCCTGAGTTCTAATCGAAATTTACCTTAGGCGGACTAAGCCGTCGCCGCCAACGCCGAGTACACGTTCTCGTTGAAGCTATACCCAAACCCGCGCACACTGCGAATGTAGTTTGGCGCCGTTGCATCGGCCTCAATTTTCTGCCGCAATCGCAGAATGTACACGTCCACTGTCCGGTCCGTCACCGCCCGGTCATGGCCCCACACCGCGTCCAGCAGTTGCTCACGCGAGAACACAACCCCGGGCCGCGTCATCAAAAACTCTAGCAGCCGGAACTCGGTCGCCGTCAACTGCAAATCCGCATTCGCCAACTTCACCCGGCACGCTGTGCGGTCCAGTTCCAGTTCCGCCGCCTTCAACACCTTGGCCGAGGTCTGAGCCCCCCGAAAGTGCACCTTCACCCGCGCGATCAATTCGCGCACAAAGAACGGTTTTACGATGTAGTCGTTCGCGCCCAACTCCAGACCCAGAATCCGATCCGTCTCGGATGCTCGCGCCGTCAGGAAGATCACCGGTATGTGAGTCAATTCGGGGTGTGTCCGGATACCCTTGCAAATGTCCAAGCCGTCCGAATCCGGCAACATGATGTCCAGCAGGATCAAATCCGGCTTCTCGCGCCGGCACAAATCGATTGCACCCTTGCCGGTTTGCGATCCCACCAAGCCAAAGCCCTCCTTCTCAAGGTTGTACTTCAGGAGAGAAAACAAATCGGCATCGTCTTCGATCAGGACAATTTTCTTCATAAGTGTTTCTTCAGTGACAATTCTGCTTGATGAGTGTGGGGATCAAATTGCAATCGCGTTACAGTTCGATGAATTCAGCCACCCAGTGTGAATCATAGCGAATCGCACTCGATTCGCGCTCCCTGGTCACAATCGCCTAGCCGCTCAGCAATTTCAGGAGTTATGATGACCTTCTATGGTCATCCAGGACGAAGGCTCCGATTACACGTCCGCAGCTTGGCGCGAGCTGGAAAAACACGCCGCCGCCCTCAAGCTTCCCGACCTCAAGATCGTCCCTTACCAGGAGTTTTTCCTTCCCGGCATGTGCCTACACATGCCTCTGGAGCAGCGCCGCGCAATTGTCGCCAACGCCCGCGAGCTGCTCAAGAACTTTTACGTCCACGAGCCCTTCAAGCACGCCCAGCGTGCACTGGCCAACCGCCCCGCCTTTGACCCCTTCGCGGAGCTGGACAAGATCGACCAGCTCGCCCCCGGCTTCTCCGACGATCAGTTCCACCTCCAGGTTCGCAACGTCTTCGTCCAACACGCCGACGCCCACACCGTTTACGGTCTCCCCGAGCCCTACGCCAACGCCGTCGGCTTCCTGCCTTGCCAATTCAAGCACTACTTAGATGACCATGGCCATCCCCGCTTTCTTGTCTCGAAGATCATGGACGGCTTTAAGCTCGATGGCCGGGAGCATCCATTCTTCAAGGTTGGCGTCGAGCTGACTTCGTACAACCAGATGCCGATCATGGACGCCATCAATCAAGTTGGCCTCAATGATGTCGGCGGCAATGCCTCCGCGTTTCTCGCCACCGCCCTCTCGCGCATGTCCATCCGTCCGCTGGCCTTCGCCTTGCGGCCCGATGCGCCGGCCGAAGCGATTGGCTACCGGCCCTTGGACGAAAGCGGCGAACGGCGAATCGTACTCCCCTGGGGTGTCGGCACCGCCGCCATCAGCAGCACTCTGGTCTTTGGCGCCAAGGCCGTCAGTATGGCCGAAGAGCGCACGATCACCGCCGCCGCCAGCAAGATCGTCTACGGCACCTCCAAGTTACTGAGTGCGACAGCCGATGCCGATGCCGCCACCTTCAACCCGGTTGGCGAAGGCTTCCGCGACCTCTTCGATCTGCAAACGCCCGACGGCGCGATCCGCGACGGCCTCCTGCATCCCGCCGCCCTCTCCGCCCAGCCCGGCGGCCGGCGCTTCGGCTACTTGCGGATCAAGAGCTTCGGCAAGGACGATCCCGATCAACTGTTTTCGCAGGAAGGCGAAATCGCCGCAGAATTCGGACGGCTGCTCGGCCTCATGATGGACCGCGCCCCCGACGGCCTTGTTTTGGACATCCGCGGCAACGGCGGCGGCAACGTAAAAGCCGCCGAAGCGATGCTGCAGATGCTTACTCCCAACCCCATTCACCCCGCCAACTTCCACTGGCGCCGCACCGACGCCGTCGAAACCGTTTTACGCAGGGGCAGCCGGTTGAAGGAAGAATTTTTCTCTCCCAACTTCACCGATGACGACCGCGCCACCAGCGATGGCTTGGTCGATTTCGCCGACTGGTTCGGCGACCTTCACTTGCCGCCTGAATCGCTGCCGCCCTTCCTCACCAGCCCCCATCCCGTCACCGCTCCAGACGACGCCAATGACACCGGTCAGATCTACCAAGGTCCCGTCGTCCTGCTGATCGACGGCTTCACCTACAGCGCGGCCGACATTTTCGCCGCCGGCTTTGACGACAACAATGTCGGGCCAATTGTCGGCACCACTGCCACTACCGGCGGTGGCGGGGCTACTGTTTGGAGATTGAATGAATTCAATCCGTTCGTCGCCAAAGTCGCC
>JANXUM010000165.1 GCA_025356215.1 Bryobacter sp.
TGAACTTTTCCGGCGCGTCCACACAAGCCGCTTGATTTACAACACTTGCTGGGAAGACCCCCGCCTCGATCGCGAAATGCTCGCCCTCCAGCCCGACAGCCGCGTTGTCATGATCACCAGCGCCGGTTGCAACGCCCTCGACTACCTCCTCGACAACCCGGCCGAGATCCACGCCATCGACATGAACCCGCGTCAAAACGCGCTCCTCGAACTTAAGATGGCGGTGATCCGACACGGCGACTACGACGAGCTCTTCAGCATGTTTGGCAACGGCCTGCGACCCGGCTTCGTAAGCTTCTTGCCCCAACTGCAACTGCCCGTCTACGCCCAACGCTTCTGGCGCGAAAAGAATCATTACTTTGAACGGGCCCGCTTCAATCCATCCTTCTACTACCGCGGAGCGGCAGGCCAGATTGCCTGGCTCCTCCTTCAGGGCCTCGTCAAAACCAACCCCCAGGTCCGCGAGTTCACCGATCGCCTGCTCGAAGCCAAAAGCCTCGAAGAGCAGCGCCGGCTCTATGAGAACGTCAAGTCGGCATTGTGGAACGCCTTCAACGCCTGGCTCATGCGACAGCCGCTCGTCATGGCCATGCTCGGTGTACCCCGGCCGCAGATCCGCCTCATCGAGAACCAGTTCCCCGGCGGTATCGTCGGCTACATCCAGAAAAAAGTCGAAGATGTACTCACACTGTTGCCCATGCAAGACAACTACTTCTGGCGCGTCTATGCAACCGGGCGCTACACCGCCGATTGTTGCCCCAACTACTTGCGAAAAGAACACCAGCCGGCGCTCCTGGCCCGCACCAACCGCGTCAAGACCCACTCGATGACCGTTGCCGATTTCCTCCGCCAGAACCCCGGCGAATACACCCACTTCGTCCTCCTCGACCATCAGGATTGGCTGGCCTCGCACGATGTGGAAGGCCTCGCCGAAGAGTGGCGGCTGATCCTCAACAACAGTCGGCCCGGAACCCGCATCCTCATGCGCTCGGCTGCTCCCGAAATCGATTTCATCCCTGCGGCCGCCCAGGAACGCCTCCGCTTCTTTCCCGAACTCGCCGACCGCATGCACCGCCTCGATCGCGTGGGCACCTACGGCTCGACACTTCTTGCCGAAGTGTTATGAGCGCGCTCGAAGGCTACTATCGCTGGCACTCGCAAATTTACGATCTGACGCGCTGGGCCTTCCTCTTCGGTCGTGTCGATCTGGTCCGCCACGCCGCCAAGCGGCTCACGCCCAAACGAATCCTCGAGATCGGCTGCGGCACCGGCCAAAATCTGCGCCAACTCCACCGCGCTTTCCCGGACGCTGAAATCGTCGGTGTCGATCTGTCCCCTGACATGCTCGCCATCGCCCGCCGCAAGGTGCCGGGTGTCACCCTACGCCAAGGCGCCTACTTGGCGCCCGTCGGCAATGGCCAGCCTTTCGATTTGATCCTCATCTCCTACTGCCTAACGATGATCAACCCCGGCCACGATGCGGTTCTACAGACTTGCCTTGCCGATCTCAGCGCCGACGGACAAATCGCCGTCGTCGATTTTCACTCCAGCGGCTTCAGTTGGTTCCGCCGCTGGATGGCCGTGAACCACGTCCGCATGGAAGGCCAAATCCTCGCCTGGTTCGCCGCCAGTAGCCTTCATGTCGATTCTCAACTCAAGTCGGCCTACGGCGGCCTCTGGAGCTGGGTCGAATGTTTCGCCCGCCGCTAGCCCGGCGCCCCCTCCGATTTTCCCTAAACAATTCCAAACGATTCTCCGTGACGTTTCCGGCGCCACGGCCACCTCTTTTATGCGGAGATATTCCATCGGTCGCGACGCCTCGGCCGACATCCCGGTCGCCGACACCTCCGTCAGCCGCCTCCACGCCGACATCGCCGACCTCGGCGGCGGCCGCCTCAGCGTCACAGACCGCGGCAGCAGCAACGGCACCTTCATCCTCCAAAACGGCGTCCCCCGCCAAATCCAATCCGATCAAGCTTCTGAAGCCGACACCATCCGCTTCGGGTCCATCGACATCGCCGCCTCCGACCTTTTCGACATCATCCGTCGCAAATCTTCGGCCAGCCCAGCCCCGGCCGCCTACACCCTCGCCAAAAGCCAGCGCCTCGTTCGCTGCGACTGCGGCGCGGTCAAGCCCTCGGGCGCCTCCTGTCCCTTCTGTGCCAGCTAAAGGAAACCATGAACCCCACACAGATGCTCCAAGCCCCTTCCCTCCCTCCCCAGGCCCGCCTGCTCGACGGCTTCTGGCAACGACCGGACCGCAAGCGCGCCGCCGCCCTCTCCCTCGGTGCCGCGATGATCTTCATCGTCATCGGCAGCCTCATCCCCGAAGGTAGAACCAGCGTCCTCTTCTTCGACCACCCTTCGCTCCATTTCCCCTATCCACTTACCATCCAGAACGTCATGCACGTTGTATTCTTCCTCGGCCTCGGCGAGCTCTTTGTCCGCTGGCGCGCTGGAGCCCGCGAAGAAGCCTTCCTCAAACTCGGCTTCCTCCCCGAGGACGAGCAAACCGTTCTCACCCCCAAAGACCTCGGCCCCATCCGCCGCCGCGTCATGGGCCAGTTCGATCGCGATAGCGGCTTCCTCCCCTCGCTCATCAACCTCGCCATCCTCCAATTCCAATCCAGCCGCTCCGTCGAACAGGCCTCCAGCGTCGTCAACAGCAGTCTCGAACTCCTCGCGCACCGCGTCGACCTTCAATACGGCATGGTCCGCTTCGTCGCTTGGCTCGTCCCCACACTCGGCTTCATCGGCACCGTCTTCGGCCTCGGCGCGTCTCTCGCCGCCGCCGGCGACCCCGCCAAACAACTCGATCTCAAGGAAGTCGCCAAGACCCTCGCGGTCGGCTTCGACTGCACCATGGTCGCCCTCGCCCAAAGCGCTCTTCTCGTCTTCATTCTCCAGATCGTTCAAGAGCAGGAAGAGAAAGCCGTCAATCTCGCGGGCGACTACACCCTGCGCAATCTCATCAACCGTCTCTACGTGGGGAACTAAACCATGCGGGCTGCCAGGCGCGAAATCAACATCTTCAACATGTCGCTGCTCGACATCCTGTGTGGAGCCCTCGGTGCCTTCTGCTTCATGATGCTCGTGCTCTTCCCCTACTGGCGGCCCGGCGGGGCAGCCTCGGCCAACGTCGAGCAGGAGAAGCTCATGATCGAAAAAGAACTTGCCGAACTGCGCAAGACCCTCGCCAATCGCCCCGACGGGGCCAGTGCCCTAGCCCAGTTCGATCAGATGACCCAGCGCCTCCAAGGGCTCCAAGGCCAGCTCAACAAAGCCCTCAATGACGCTGAAGAGAGCAAGAAGACCATCAAGACCCTCGAAATGCGTAACCCCCTGACGGTCGCCATCTACTGGGACAACTCTCAGGATGTGGACATCTTCCTTGAGCCCCAAAACTTCGGCTTCGGCGGAGGCAAAAAGACGGAACGCGTAAATCCCAACGCCAAGCAGAACGCCAACTTCAGCGATGAAACCAGAACAGAAGTGACGCGGGGCCCGGGGACGGAACTTTGGGTTTCCCGCGACGCCGTCGCGGGTGGAGAACAACGGCTCTACTACAAGCTCATCGCCACGAACGGTGTTCCCCAGCCTGCCAATATCTCCGGATACTTCATTTATGGAGGTCGCTTTTTTCGTCTCCCCAACGCGAGCGCAGCCCAGGAAAAAACGGCCGTCTTTGTCGGTACCCTCAAAAATTCCGCCGACTATCGAATCACTTTCGAAGCGGCCCCGGCTCTCAAAGAAAGCTTTGCCCGCCAGTTGGAAGCCGAAAAAAAACCACCCGGAGAAAACAAATGATCCGTTGCGCTGAAGGACACTTCTACGACCCCGCCAAGCACCACGATTGCCCCTGGTGTCCCAAGCCCGTCGAGATGGCGGCCGCGCCGATTCCCGGTGGCAAAACAACTCCCCTGCGTCCAATCGATGCGCCGCTGCCTCAGGCCCCGGCCGCCCCCGCCCCCGCCCCAGTCGGCGGCAAGACTGTTCCCCTCATGCGCGGCGGCCCCGGCAAAGCCGAGCCCGTCGTCGGCTGGCTCGTTTGCCTCGAAGGCCCGGACCGCGGGCAAGACTTCCGCCTCCACTCGGAGAAGAACTTCATCGGTCGGTCCGCCGCCATGGACGTCTGCATCGCCGGCGACGAAAGCGTCTCCCGCGACAAGCACGCCACTCTCACTTTCGAGCCCAAAAAACAAAGCTTCTGGCTCATCCCCGGCGACTCCAGCGGCCTCGTCTATCTCAATGGCGAAGTCGTGCACGCGCCCCTGCAAATCTCTGGCGGCGACCTGATCGAGGTCGGCAAGTCCAAGCTTGTTCTCACTCCCTTCGTCGGCGAAAACTTCCGCTGGGACGCCTGACCCGCCCATGACCTACGCCTTCGGCAACGCCCAAAGCATCGGCCAGCGCCAGACCCAGGAGGACGCTTTCGGCTTCTCCGATCCCACTGACGCCTCCTTCGTCGCCCACGCCGGCTTCCTCGCCGTCCTCGCCGATGGCATGGGCGGTCTCGCTCACGGCGACCTCGCCGGCCGCTCCGCCATTCGTGCCTTCCTCGATGCCTATTCGCAAAAGACGCCCGCCGAAACAATCCCCGATGCCCTCGCCCGCGCCCTGGCCGCCGCCAACCTCGCCGTCCTCGCCGCCGCCACTCAAGTTGGCCAAAATGATCAACTTGGTACAACCCTGGTGGCCGCCGTCCTGCTCGGCAATGACGCCTATTGGATCTCCATCGGCGATAGCGCCCTCTTCCACCTTCGCGGAGCCGAACTCACCCAGTGGAACAGCCCCCACGTCTACTCCGTCGAGCTCGATGCCCGCGTCCTC
>JANXUM010000200.1 GCA_025356215.1 Bryobacter sp.
CGGGCACGCCCACTTGCTCGGCGTGGCGGACCATACGCTCGGTGTAATCCCACTTAGAGGTTGGATAGAGCTGGAACCAGATTGGCTTCTTATGTTCCTTGGCGACGTCTTCGATTGGCGATGAGGTGACTGTCGAGAGGATCTGGAGATGGCCTCCGGCATTTGCGGCGCGGGCGACAGCGACTTCGCCCTCGGGATGGTAAGCCTTCTGGCTACCGGCCGGCGCGAGGATAATCGGCGTGGCCCATTGCTGGCCGAAGAGTGTGACGGACGTGTCGATCTGGGAGACGTCAACCATGCGGCGCGGGCGCGGGTAGAGCTTGTCGAAGCCGGCGCGATTCGCGCGGAGGGTTTTGTCGTCGTCCACGCCGGTGGTGAGATAGCCGAAGTGGGCGGGGGGAATCGTGAGCTTGGCCTTGGCCTCGAAGTCCATCACGTTGAGAGCGTCTTGTGGCGTCTTGATGGCGGCGTCGGGTTGCTGAGCAAAGAGGGGGCTGGCGGCGAGGAAGCGAAGAAATTCACGACGGTAGAGCGCCTGGTTCATGCCGCGAAGTTTATCAGACGGTGGTGGAAAAACACCATCTGGTTGTGTTGGGCCAGTGGTGTTTTGCGACTGGCTTAGTGAAATCAACAATTTGGATTTGGCACGTTGTTTGCAAAGAAAGAGGCATGAGAACGAAACTGCTGGCACTTGCGTTTGTTGCGGGGACGTCGCTGGTTGGACCACGGTATTACGCTCCGCCGCCTCCTCCTCCTCCTCCCGCTTATGCGTATGCACCGCCGCGGCCGGGGCCGGGATTTGTGTTTGTCGACGGGTATTGGTTTTTTACTGGACGCGGATATACCTGGCGTTCGGGATACTGGACGCGGGCACCCTACCCTGGCGCGCGCTGGATCGCGCCTCGCTATCACAACCGGAATTTTTACAACGGCTACTGGCGACGTTAGCGGATCTTGTATCTTGGATGCGTGGCAATCCTTGAATATCGCGTTGGGAACGATTTAGTTCTCGACGACGTGATTGAACTTTATCGCGCGTCTACATTGGGAGAACGGCGACCCGTTGACGAGCCAGATCGCATGGGCGATATGTTGCGCCAAGCGAACCTGGTGGTGAGCGCTTGGGATGGCGATTTGCTGGTTGGGATTGCACGGTCGCTGACGGACTTTGCCTATGCGACGTACCTTGCGGATCTGGCCGTCCGAGAGTCGCACCAGCGGCTGGGGATCGGCAGGGAGCTGATGAGGCGCACGCAGGCCGAAGCGCCGCGAGCGAATTTGATTCTGCTGGCGGCACCAAAGGCCGTCGAGTATTACCCGCACGTTGGATTTACCCAGCATGGGTCGGCCTGGGTGCTGTACGCGGGGAGCGAAATCCGATGAGGCTGGTGGCCGGGTTGTTGTTCGCTTTGCCGATCGTGGCCGCACCGATCCGGGTGCTGATCGTCGATGGTGTAAATAATCATGACTGGCGGGCAGGAACGGCCTTTATCAAAGGCGCGCTTGAGAAGACAGGGCGATTTACGGTGGACGTATCCACAAGTCCGGGCGATCTGGAAACGTGGCGGCCGAAGTTTGGCGACTATCGCGTAGTCGTCAATAACTTCAACGGCGGGCATCTGAAGACGGGCTTGCGTTGGCCAAGGGTGGTCGAAGAACAGCTTGTCGCGTTTGTGCGCGGGGGCGGGGGACTGGTGAACTTCCACGCGGCAAACAACGCGTTTTTGCTTTGGCCCGAGTTTAACGAGATGACGGGATTGCTTTGGCGGGATAAGAGCTTTGGCCCCGGTTTGGTCGTGGATGTTGCCAGGCAAGTGATGAGGGTGCCGGCAGGCGAGGGGCCGCAGCCGGGGCACGGGCCGCGGCATGACTTTCGCGTCGATGTGTTGGATCGTAAGCATCCGGTGACGCGCGGGCTGCCCGCGTACTGGGAGCATCGCGGCGAGCAACTTACCCATGGCCAGCATGGGCCTGCCGAGGTGAATGTTTTGACCTACGCCTGGAGCAAGGATTCGCAACGCAACGAGCCGATGGACTGGTGGCGGAGTTACGGCAGAGGCCGGGTGTACACGACGATGCTGGGTCATAGCTGGAAGAATGAGGCGAACCCGAATTACGAGGTGCCGGAGTTCCAGACGTTGTTGGCGCGGGCTGTGGAATGGGCGGCGACGGGGAAGGTTAAGTGACGCGGAGATTGAGTTCGGCGTCGCTGCGGCGGACGTAATTTGCGTCGAGCACGGCCGCGTCCGGGCGCTGGCCCGCGTTGTAGCGGGCTTCCGCTAATTGGGCGATGGCGGCGGCGATGGCGCGGGGGGCTTGGTGGCACGGAAGGCCGGGGTAGAGTGCGGGCTCAAAGGTGACGAAGTTTGTACCGATGAGTTGGTGCAAGGGAAGAACCTGCTCGACGCCATCGGCGGACATTGTGTAAACGTCGCCACGGCGAGCGTCGTAAAAGGGGATGGCGCCGGGAGCAAAGGTTGCCAGAGCTTCGAGATTACTGACGCCGAACACGGGCTTGCCCATCGCTTCGCCAAAGCCCTTGGCGACGGTGAGGCCGATGCGGATACCGGTGAAGGTGCCGGGGCCGGAGGCGGCGGCGAAGGCGTCGATGTTGGCCAGGGCAAGGCCATGGCGGGTAAGCAGATCCTCGATTGCGGTGAAGAGCAGGCTGGAGAATCCGTCTTCGCCGTCAAGGGCGAGTTCCTCGAGCAGTTCGCCGTCGTGGACCAAGGCGATGCTGCCGTAGTCGTGGGTAGTATCGATGGCCAGAATCACTTAGTTAGACTCACGATGCGGTCGATGAAGTAGAGCTTGCCGTTGGCGTTCATTCCCGCCACGCGGAGGTTGCATACGGCAGGGTACTTGGAGGCGAGCGAGGGCGGGAGGATGAGCGTGCCCTTGGGTTGCGTGGTGATGACGCGCATGCCTTGGCCCTCCGTGGGGACGTCGGCCGTGATCAGGTATTGCATGAAGCGCGTGGCGCGGGAATCTTTTGTGATGCGGATCTCGTAGGCGAGGGGCGCGCCGGCCTTGATGTCGGTGCTGTCCTTGATGTTGATGTCGAAGGGGACGCGCTTGGGATCAACTTCGGCCTCCTGCATGAGCAGAGGTTGACTCTCAAACTTGTAGCTCTTGAGCATGCCTTCTTTGCGGCCTTCGCGAGAGAGATGGAGGAGCCAATCGCCAGTCTTGGCCGGGGGCTCGCCGATGAAGTGTTCGCCCTTGTAGTCTTTGAGCGAGGTAGCGTCGCCGGTAGAGGCGTCGATCCAAGCCGCGTTATAGCTGTGTTTTTCGACTTCCATTTCCACGATGCCGGGGCGATCGACGACTAGCAGATAGTCGGTGC
>JANXUM010000210.1 GCA_025356215.1 Bryobacter sp.
CCGGCCGAACTCGTCGGTGTGTATCTCCTAAACGCTACGCGACCCGATGGTCGAAATCGGCAGGGGATAGTCGAAGGCGAGAAACATCGGCGGTAAGAAGTTCCTCCGCACCTGAGTGTAAATGCTGCGCCGGCCTTCTCCATCCAAAGGCCCGCTCTTGGGCTTGCCGCGGCCGTCCTGATACTTGCTGATGTAAGGAGTGACACTGGGCCCACCCAAGGCCGGGTTCAGTCCGCCGGACACCGCCAGCATCGCATCGCGCAGCGCCTCAGCTTCCAGTCGTTGCACCGGAAAGTGCTGGAGCAGTTCATTGCGCGGATCCGCCTTTGCCGATTCCGGATCGATCACGCTCGCCCTGCGGTACGCGGCAGACAGCACAATCCGCCGATTGAGCCGCTTGATGCTGCCACCGTCGGCTACAAACTCAGCCGCCAAATGCTCCAGCAACTCCCGCTGTTCTGGCCGTTCTCCAGTCAGCCCAAAATTGTCCGTCGTGCGAGCCAGTCCCTGCCCGAAATGGTGCTTCCAAATTCGATTCACGATCACCCGCGCCGCAAGGGCGTTGTCTCGGGAAGACAGCCACTCCGCCAACTCCAGCCGCCCGCTCCGCTGCGCGTCCCCCGCGCTCGCACCCGCCTTCGAGAGCACCGAAAGCACATGCCGGGGCACCGGCTCTCCGAGATTCTGATGACTCCCGCGGATGTGCAACCTCACGTCGTGCGGCGCGTCATCGTCGGCCACCATGGCGAATGCCGACTCCTGAATCTCCGTCGCGGCCCGTGGCGCACCCCAAGGCGCGGATTCTTCGACGGCAACTTCCGGCGGCTCCTTATGGTCAGAGAGCACGATAGCGTCCACCGCGATATGCCCCGTGCGCGAGCGATCCACAATCTCGAAGTAACTCATGCGCTGGTAGGGCAACACCATGCGCAACGAAACCCAGTCGAAGCCCGCCTTACCGTTGGCCACAAAATATTCGCTGCGATAGTCGTTGGCAACCAGGGTCACTCGCAGCGGCTCGTTCTCGGCAAGATACTGGTTGCCTTTGGTTCCCCTCAGCCGCACATGCACGTAGCGCTTCGGTAGCCGGAACTTCTTCGACGTCAACGACCCAACCAGCGACTCCGCCCCGCGACCCGCCGAATCGGCCACCCCGCCCGCCTTCACCATCGAGAACGCCTCGCCGGTCGCGGTCCACTGGTCCCAACTGTCGAAAAGCTGATCGCCGTCGCGCAGTTTGATCGTTCGCTTGCCAATATCTCGTACAACCCCGTCAATCTTGGCGTGCGCGGCACGGATCGCCTCGGCCCGCGCAGGAGAATCGATCACCGCTTCACGCCGCATCGTCGAGTGGAGAATTCCAGCCAGCCCGTAGTAATCCTTCGTCGGAATGGGATCGAACTTGTGGTCGTGGCAGCGCGCGCAGGCCACCGTCAGCCCCAGAAATGTCTTGCTCAGTACGTCGATCTGATTGTCCACCTGGTCGGCCATCGATTTCTCGGAATCTGTCGGGCTGTTCAAGATCTCGCCGAACCAATACATGCCTGTGCCCAGCGGAGCCTCGCGCACCGAGCCGTCCTTCGACACCCGCTGGTTCGGCAACAGATCTCCGGCAATCTGCTCGCGTACAAAATCTCCATACGGCAGATCTTCGTTGAACGCCCGCACCACATAGTCGCGATAGCGCCATGCGTCCAGCTTGTTGTTGTCATATTCATGTCCGTTGGTCTCGGCGTAACGCACCAAGTCCAGCCAATGCCGCCCGTAGCGTTCGCCGTAATGCGGCGAGGCCAACAAGCGGTCCACCACCGTCTCAAAAGCCTTAGACGATCGGTCCTTGAGAAACGCATCCACTTCCTCCGTTGTCGGCGGCAAGCCCGTCAAATCAAAAGTCACTCGCCGCAGCCACACGGTCCGTGGCGCGGCGGGCGCGGGCTTCAATCCCTTGGCCGCCAATTTCGCCTCGATCAACTCATCGATGCGAGTCCCGCCCGCGCCGCCGCTCAGCGGCTGAAAAGCCCAATACTTTCGCCCACGCTCGATGTCGGCCCCCACCGCCAATCGCGCTGGCGCGACAAAGCCCGTCTCGCGCGGGTCCTCGGCCCCGCGCCTCACCCACTCGGCAAAATCGGCGATCGTCTCATCCGACAGCTTGCCCGTCGGAGGCATCCGCAAATTGAAATCCGTGTACGAAATCGCCTTAATCAGGCGGCTCTCCTCCGGCTTCCCGGTCACGATCGCCGGGCCGCTGTCGCCCCCTCGCCGCACCCCTTCACGCGAATCGAGGCGCAGCCCGGCCTTCGGTTCCCGCAGCTTCTCGCTGTGGCAGCCGTAACATCGCTCCACCAGCACCGGACGGATTTTCTTCTCAAAGAATTCATCCGCGTGTGCGGCGGTCGCCATCGCCAATATGCCAACCCAAATCTTCACTACGTACATCTTATAAACTCATCCCATGCATCGCATCCTTCCGCTGCTCATTCTTTGCGCCTTCGCGCTCCCGGCACAAGTCAAGAAAATCATTGTCCGCCAATCGCCCGCCACCGTCGCAGATTGGCAAGCCATCTCGGACAAGGTCAAAATCGTCAACGTCAACTCCCAACAAGCCCTTATGACCGAACTGGCCGACGCGGACGCCTACATCGGCGAAATTACCCCTGAAGAGGTGCGCATTGCCAAGAAACTCAAATGGGTGCAAATCCAAAGTGCCGGTGCCGAGCGCGTGCTGCACCTCTCTGGCGGCAATGACCTGCGCGACTCAAACATCATCCTCACCAACAATCAAATCGTCCAAGGCCCGGAGATTGCCGACCACGCTATGGCCATGCTGCTGGCCCTCTCGCGCAATCTCCCTCTCTATTTCAGGGACCGCCAAAATGAAAACTGGCGGCGCGAGCGCTTCACTGGCATCGAACTCAACACCAAGAAGGCCACCATCATCGGCTGCGGCGGTATCGGCCAGCAGATCGCCGTGCGCGCCTGGGCCCACGGGATGAAGGTCACCTGCGTCGATCCCGAGGACATCCCCTTCTCGCCCTTCATCGTCAAAACCGTCAAGCCCGACCGTCTCGATCAAGAGCTACCCGACACCGACGCTCTCTTCATTTCCGCCCCGCACACCCCCATGAGCCACAAGATGGTGGGCCCCAAGCAATTTGAGCTTCTCAAGCGCGGCGCATACTTCATCGCCGTCAGCCGCGGCGGCGTCTACGATCTCCCCTCGCTGGTCAAGTCGCTCGATTCCCAACGTCTCACCGGCGCGGGCGTCGACGTGACGGACCCTGAGCCGCTGCCCCCCGGCCACGCCCTTTGGAAGTTCGAGAACGCCATCGTCACGCCCCACATCGCCGGTCGCAGCGACCTCGATAACGGACGCATGCTCAGCATCGTCAAGGACAACATCCGCCGCTTCGCTGAAGGCCTCCCGCTGGTTAACGTCGTCGACAAACAGAAGGGTTACTAACATGCTCCGGCGCGACCTACTCAAACTGGCGGCCCTACCCGCGCTCGGCTGGGCCCAGGAGAAATCGAAACTCAAGATCACCGGCATTCGCTTGGTAAACGCGCAGCCGCGCAAACCCTATCCGACCTTCACGCCCGCCCCGGGCGCGTGGTCGACGCAGTTTGTCGAAGTCGCCAACCCCATGTCGATCTATCCGGAATTCAAACCGCGCCGCGAGCTCTTTTTCCCCGACACCGGCAAGATCCCCGGCTTCACGGTTGAGATTACGACGGACAAAGGCGTCACCGGCTACGGTAGCGGCGGACCCGGCGGAGGGCCAGTCGTCACCGACCACCTGGCCAAGCTGCTGATGGGACGGGACCCTTTCGACATCGAGCGCAATTGGGACATTTGTTGGCGCTCAACGATGAACTACGGGCGCATGGGCGTCACGATGAACGCGATCAGCGGCGTCGATCTCGCGCTTTGGGACATCGTCGGCAAGGCCCTCAATGTACCGGTCTACAAGCTGCTCGGCGGAGAAACGAAGGATCGCATCCCCGCCTACTGCACCGGCAACGACATTGAGCAGCATGTGGAATTCGGCTACTCCCGGCTCAAGCTGGCGATCCCCCACGGCCCCGCCGACGGTCGCGAAGGCATGCGCAAGAATCTCGCGCTGGCCGAGCGCGCCCGCAAAGCGGTCGGCCCCGATGGCGAAGTGATGCTCGACTGCTGGATGGCTTGGACGGAGCGCTACACGCTTGAGATGGCGGCGATGATGGAACCCGAGCGCATTTACTGGATGGAAGAAGTTTTGCAGCCCCATGACTACGCCGGCTTTGGCCGCCTCAGCGCGGCGCTCAAGTCAACACGGCTAGCCACAGGCGAACACGAGTACGGTCGCTATGGCTTTCGCCATCTTTTGGAGAACAGGAGCGTGAGCATCTGGCAGCCCGACATGAACTGGTGCGGAGGCCTCACTGAGTTACGCCGCATTGGCGCGCTAGCCGCCGCCTACGATATCCCGGTGATCCCGCACGGCGGCGGCCTCAATGGAACCTCGCACTGGATCCTCGCCACCACAAACGCCCCATGGGCGGAGCTCTTCCTTCCCTCGCCCGGCGGACCGAAAGAAGTCTACCGGCTGTTCGAGGAGAACTACAACATCACCCGCGGCCCAGAGGGCATCTACATGCGCCCTCCAGACAAGCCCGGCTTCGGCTGGGATTACGTGATCTCCTAAATCGCGGGCCGCCTAGCGGCCCAAAATCCCCCGCACCCACTCCACCTCCCGGTGCTTCCCCAGAAACCCATACAGCCATGACGGCCCCCGCCCCATCGCCGCGGCCAACCTCTCGACACTGTAATCAGGATG
>JANXUM010000235.1 GCA_025356215.1 Bryobacter sp.
TTGGCGGGGGTGGCGGCGGGGCGCTTCGACCTAGTGGGCGTGGGCGAGATGGGAATCGGCAATACGACATCGGCAGCGGCGATTCTGGCGTCGATTGAAGGATTGAGCGGGGCGGAGGTGGCGGGGCGCGGGACGGGCTTAAGCGACGCGGGGGTGGCGCATAAGGCGTTGGTGATTGACGCGGCGATCACACTGCATGAGTTGCGCGGGGCGGAGGCGGGGCGGGTGTTGCGGTGCGTGGGGGGATTTGAGATTGCGCGGATGGCGGGATTCTTGATGGAGGCGGCGGCGTTGAAGCTGCCGGTCATGCTGGACGGATTTATTACGGCGGCGGCGGCGCTGGCGGCGGTTGGCATGGCACCTGCGACGCGGGCGGCGTTGTTGTTTTCGCACCGGTCGGCGGAGAGGGCGCACGGACTTGCGCTAGAGGCGCTGGACGGGGACCCGCTGCTGGAGTTGGGGATGCGCCTGGGCGAGGCGAGCGGCGCGATGCTTGGCATGCATCTGACACGCGTGGCGGTAGCTCTGTATCGAGAGATGGCGAGTTTTGAATCGGCTCAAGTGAGCAGGAGCGGCGAATGAAAATCGTGATGCTGTTGGCCGTTTGCGGCCTGTGCGCGGCGCAGGACGCGAAGCTGGAGCAACTGCGGAATCTGGGCAAGGCGTTCTATGAGAACCCCACGACCCAGAAAGAGGCCGTTACGACGTTGAAGCAGGCGCTGGATCTGGCGCCGAAGTCTGCGAGGGAGAGGTTGAATTATGGCTTGGCGTTGTTGCGTGCGGCGCGCGGGCCCGAGGGGATCGCCGAGCTGCTGCGCGTACAGAAAGAGCAGCCGGCGTTGCCGCACACTTGGTTTACGCTGGCCATCGAGTACAAGAAGCAGGGCGAGACGGCGAAGGCGCTGGAGCAGATTCGCGGGGCGGTGAAGATCGACCCAAAAGAACCGATGATCCAGTACAATCTGGGCGCGGTGTTGAAGCAGAGCGGCGACAACGCCGGGGCGATTGCGGCTTTTGAGAAGGCGTCGGCGTTGGACTCGAATTTGGCGGGGGCGCGCTTTCAGTTGTTCAATTTATATCGGCAGGCAGGGAAGGCCAAAGAAGCGCAGACGCAGTTGGCGGCGTTTCAGGCGTTGAAGAAACAGACCGAAGGGGCGGCGGTGCCGGAGGATGTGGATTGGTGCCAGTACTCAGAGATCTATGACCCGAAGCCGGTGCCGCCGGCGCGGGATTTGACGCCGGTCAAATGGCAACCGAAAAAGGTGGCGGACCGCTGGCTGGGGGCGATGGCTTTCGGGGATCAGGTGTTGTATTGGGATGGATCGGGGCCGAGCCTGGGGGGCAAGAGGATTGCGGTGGTGTCGGGCACGCTGAACGTCGCTGCGGGGGATTACGACAACGACGGGTTGGTGGATCTTTGCGTTGTGGGGAGCACGAGCGCGGTGTTGTTAAAGAACACGACCGGCGGATGGAAGCTGATTCCGCTGCCGGTGAGCGGGGGCTTTAATAAGTGCGTATTTATGGATTACGACCATGATTACGATTTGGACTTGGTGTTACTCGGGGAGCGGCAGGTGTTGTTGCGGAACCAGGGGAGCGAGGGGTTTAAGGATAAGACGGAGGACTTTCCTTTTGCCGGGGGGACGGCGGTGGACGCGGTCGTGACGCGGATGATCCCCGACACGCGGGGCTTCGATTTGATCGTGAGTTATGTCGAGGGTGGCGGGGCTTTGTATCGCGATCTATTGCTGGGCAAGTATGCGCGGGAGACGCTGGAGATCTTGCCCTCGGGGGCCAAGGGGCTGAGCGCCGGGGACGTGAATCAGGACAGCGTGCCGGACCTTGTGTATAGCGTGGGGGACGCGGTGATGCTGAGCTTGGGGGGCAAGCCGGGGGTGGCAGTGAAGGGCATACGCGGGCGCGGCGTGATTGCCGATTTGCATAACGACGGTCGGTTGGAGGTGGTGGCGGGAGTCGCAGCCGTCGATCTAAATGGCGACGGGAAGACGGACATTGTTGAGGAGAGCGCGGGGAGTTGGACCGAGAAGCTGAATGTGACGCCGGGCTTAAACAAATGGCTGAGGATCTCGCTTGAGGGAGTTAAGAATTTGAAGACCGCGCCGGGAGCCGAGATTGAACTGCGGGTGGGCGGGCTTTATCAGAAGAAGGCTTACGATGGATTCCCGTTGCGCTTTGGCTTGGGTAAGGCGGCGGCGGTGGAGGTGGTGCGGATCACCTGGCCGAATGGGTTGATCCAGAACGAGATGAAGCAAGCAGCCGGGCCGGGGCTTAAGTACAAGGAAGCTCAGCGGCTGTCGGGATCTTGCCCGATCGTTTGGAGCTGGAATGGCCGCGAGTTTGAGTACATTACCGACGTTCTGGGCGTGGCACCGCTGGGGGCAAGCGCGGGCGACGGGACTTTTTTTCCTACCGATCACGACGAGTACATCGCGGTGTCGGGCGAGCAGTTGAAGGCGAACGCCGAGGGGATGTTGGAGATGCGGCTGACGGAGGAGTTGAGCGAGGCGGCGTACTTTGACCAGGTGCGGCTGCTGGCCGTCGATCATGCCGAGGGAACGCGCGTGTTGTCGAACGAGAAGTGGAAGGGGCCGCCGTTTCCCGAGTTTCGGCTGTATGGGGTGAAGGAGGCGATCCATGCCGTGAAGGCAACGGACGAGCGTGGGCAGGACGTGACGGGGCTGCTGGCGGCACGGGATCGCACTTATCCGAACAGCTTTGAACGTACGGCGGCGGGCGCGGCCAAGAAGCACGCATTGACACTGGACTTTGGCAAGGCGGCGGTGAAGAACGACGCGATCCTGGTGTTGCACGGATGGGTGGATTGGGCGGATGGGTCGACGTTTATCGCGTCGGCGCAGGAGGGAAAGCCGCTGGAATCGCCCGTATTGCAGGTGAAAAATAAGCGCGGGGAATGGGTGACCGCCATCGACGATATGGGCATGCCGTCGGGTAAGCCAAAGACGATCGTCGTGAATTTGAAAGGCAAATTCTTGAGCGCCAATCGCGAGGTCAGGATCGTGACAAATCTGTGCGTGTACTGGGACGAGATTTATTTGGGTGAGTCGAGCGCGGAACCGGAGACACGGGTGACGGCGCTGAGCGCGGCTGGGGCGAGCTTGCAGTTTCGCGGGTTTTCGCCGTCGACGATTCATCCGGAGCGTAAGCAGCCGGAGGAGTTCACGTATGCGAATCCGGAGCCTGTGTCGCTATGGAACCCGACGCCGGGGATGTACACGCGCTATGGCGAGGTGACGGCGCTGACGAGGGACTTGGACGACAAGCTGGTGGTGATGGGATCGGGGGACGAGTTGCGGTTGCAGTTTGCGGCCGCCGGGTTGCCGGCGTTGAAGCCCGGCTGGCGGCGGGATTATCTGCTGCACGTCGATGGATGGGCAAAGGATCGCGACGCCAATACGGCTTACTCGCAGAGCGTGTCGCCGCTGCCGTTTCACGAGATGGGGTCTTATCCGTACAGATTAGATAAAGTAAAAGCTCCGGGCGGCGACTGGCAGCGCGAATACAACACGCGGCCGGCGTTGCGGTTGTTGCGGCCCTTGCGTTAAGTAACATGCCGAAGCTTCACAAAATTATTTGGGGCGGCTTGGCCGTCTTGTTGATCAACAGCGCATACTTGGCCGCTTACGCGCAACCGAGTATCTTCTACATGGGGAATGTGTTGTTACACATTCTTGGCGGCGCGTTGGTTGTGGCCGGGGCGATGTGGGCGTTGCGGCGGGAGAACCGGCCGGCGATGCTGATGCTGGGCGGGGCGCTGGGAATTGGCGTATGGATCGCTGTACGGGGGAATACGACGGATCAGGCGTGGGTGTTGGACGCGCACATCGCCGTCGCGATCGTGGGCGTCGGATTGATCGGCAAGCAGTATCGCTTGGCCTTGGCGTGCCTGGCGATCTGGCCAGCCGCCACTTACACCTATGAACGCTTTTACGAGAAGCCTGCGGCGCGGATCAGCAACCGGACGATGATGATCCCGACGTCGATGCAGGACGAGGGTGACAAGAAGGGGCCGTTCTGGCCGTCGCCCGCCAATACCGATGTGAAGACGACGATCCCGTCGAATTTCTTTATGGACTCGAAGCTGTGCGGGCAGTGCCATCAGGAGATCTACGAGCAGTGGAACGGGTCGACGCATCACTTTGCGAGCTTCAACAATCAGTACTACCGGCGGGCGATCGAACACATGCAGGACACGCAAGGGTCAACGCAAGGGTCGAAGTGGTGCGCCGGGTGTCACGATCACGCGGTGTTTTTCAACGGGCGGTGGGAGACGCCGATCAAGGACCAAGTGAACACGCCCGAGGCCCAGAACGGGTTGGGTTGCCTGTCTTGTCATTCGATCGTGCATGTGAATGGAAGCGTCGGCAACGGGAATTTTGTGATCGAGTATCCGCCGCTGCACGAACTGGCGTCGAGCCGCAATCGCTACATCCGGATGATCGACGACTTTTTGACTTACGCCGACCCGGAGCCGCACCGGCGGACCTTTATGAAGCCGTTTATGCGCGAGCAGCCGAGCGAGTATTGTTCGACTTGCCACAAGGTGCATTTGGACAAGCCAGTGAACGATTACCGTTGGATCCGGGGCTTTAACGATTACGACAACTGGCAGGCGTCGGCGGTATCGGGGCAGGGGGCGCGGAGCTTTTACTATCCCAAGCAGCCGAGCACTTGCAACGATTGCCATATGCCGAAGGTGGCGTCGAAGGACCCCGCGGCGAAGGGCGGCATGGCGCATTCGCACCGATTTGCAACGGCCAACACGGCGGTGGCGCATGTGAACCAGGACAAGACGCAGATGGATGAGACGGTGAAGTTTTTGAAGAGCGGATTTGTCACTGTCGACATCTTTGCGATCACGCCCATCGACGAGATGAAAGGGCAGGCGCAGATGCTGCGGCGCGGGGGCGAGGGGCAAACGTTGAGTTCGACGATGGCGGTGGGTGAAGAGGCTGAGAGCGGCGGACAGGTGTTTATCCGCGAGATCTCAAAAGTGGCCGCGCCGATCGACACGGCGAAGGTGACGGTGGAGCCGGGGACCACGGTGCGTTTGGACGCGGTGGTGCGGACGCGCAAGGTTGGGCATTTCTTCCCTGGCGGGACGGTGGATGCTTATGACCTTTGGCTTGAGGTGCAGGGGCGCGATGCCGACGGCAAGACGATCTTCTGGAGTGGGCAGGCGGACGAGGACAACCCAGTGGACCCGGGGGCGCATTTCTATCGCAGTTACTTACTGGACGGAGATGGCGAACATATTCGGAAGCGCAATGCGTGGCAGGCGAGGAGTACCTTGTACGTGCGGTTGATTCCGCCGGGGGCGGCGGACACGGTGCATTATCGCGTCCAGATCCCGAAGAACGCCAAGGCACCTTATCGATTCGAAGCGAAGCTGAAGTACCGCAAGTTTGCGCATGAGTACAACGAGTTTGCCTTCGAAAAGCGGCCCAATGTGTCGGGCAAGATCAAGGACGCGCTACCGAGAATTCCGATTGTGACCCTGGCCGAAGCGAAGGCGGAAGTGGGCGCTGGGGCGACAAACTGGAAGCCGGTGACGTTGAAGAAAGATCGTGAGCGCTGGAACGATTGGGGCATCGGGATGTTGTTGCAGGGCGACCTGAAGGGCGCGGAGTTTGCGTTCCAACGCGTGACGGAGGCGGAGCCCGATTACGCCGACGGATGGTTGAATGTGGCGCGGGCGCTGATTCAAGAGGGCGAGACGGAGGCGGCGAAGGGTTATCTGGCGAAAGCGCTGGAGAAGGACGGTACGCTTGCGCGCGTTCACTTTTTCAAGGCGATGGTGGAGAAGGCGGACGGGGATTACGACACGGCGCTGGCGTCGCTCAAGAAGGTGGACGCGCTGTATCCGCGGGATCGGGTGATGCTGAACCAGATGGGGCGCATTCTGTTTATGAAGCGCGACTACGAAGGCGCGGTGAAGACGCTGCTTCGCGTTCTGGAAGTGGACACGGAGGACGTGCAGGCGCACTATAATCTGATGCTGGCTTACCGGGGACTGGGCGACACGGCTAAGGCTTCCTACGAGGAGAGGCTGTTCCGTCGTTTCAAGGCCGATGAGGCGTCGACCGCCATCACGGCCAAGCAGCGGCAGATTAGCCCCGAAAACAACAACGAGCGGCAGATGATTCATGACCACGAAAGCGGGAAACTGCGGTGAGATCTTGTCTGTTGATTTGTGTGGCGGCGTTGGCCGCCGATGGGCCGGGCGTGGCGTTTCGGGATGCGACGGCGGAGGCCGGGATCAAGTTTGCGCATAACTCCGGGCGCGCCGGCAAGAAGTGGATGCCCGAGACCATGGGCAGCGGCGTGGTGTTTTTTGACGCCGACGGGGATGGCTGGCCGGACCTGTTGCTGCTGAACAGCAAAGACTGGACCCCGCGCGGACGCAAGACGCTGAGCGCGCTGTACAAGAACAATCGCAACGGGAGCTTCACGAACGTGACGGCGGGGAGCGGGTTGGATGTCGAGATGTATGCGCTGGGCGGGGCGGCGGCGGACTATGACAACGACGGGCGCGAGGATTTGTACATCACGACGCTTGACGGCGACAAGTTACTGCACAACGAGGGTGGCTTTAAGTTTCGCGATGTGACGGCGGCGGCGGGGATTGCCAACAAGGGCTTTGGATCGAGCGCGGCGTGGCTGGATTACGACCGCGACGGCAAGGCCGATTTGTTTGTCGGTAACTATGTACAGTGGACGGCCAAGGGGGATTTATATTGCTCGCTGGACGGAGCGAC
>JANXUM010000248.1 GCA_025356215.1 Bryobacter sp.
CGCCCAGGCTGGCCACCTGCGGTTGTTCCGCACCCACGATCGATTCGCGCGGGACCTCGGTTTTCAAGTTCTCGAGCGGTGTCAGTTGCGGCGTCTGCGCCAGCGCCGTCAGGCTAATCAGAATGAGCGTTAAGCGTTGCATCGGGTTCTTCTAAATCCGGTTAATTAATGTTGCGACGTATGCCGCTCCAAATCCGTTGTCGATATTCACGGTCGTAACGTTGGACGCGCAGGAGTTCAACATCGATAGCAAAGATGCCAAGCCATTGAAATGAGCGCCATAGCCAACGCTGGTCGGCACGCCGATTACCGGGCAGCCCACCATACCGCCAACCGCGCTCGGCAAGGCCGCCTCCATCCCCGCGCAACAAATAATGACTCGCGCCGCCCAAAGCTTCTCCCGTTGCTCCAGCAGCCGATGGATTCCCGCAACTCCAACGTCGGACACCGCAATCACTTCATTCCCCATCGTTTCGGCAACCAAGCGCGCCTCCTCGGCCACTGGCAGGTCCGCCGTTCCCGCGCAGATGACCAAGATCTTTCCCTTGCCCAACATCGTCACCTCGCGCCTCACGATCAGCACGCGGCTCAAGGGGTGGTAAATCGCCTCCGGCATCTTCGCGATCACTGCCGCCGCGCCTTCAGGTGAAACACGCGTGGCAAGAACGCTCTGCCCCCGCGCCGCTAAACGCTCGGCGATCGCCGTGATTTGATCGGGCGTCTTGCCTTGCCCGAAAATCACTTCCGGCATGCCGTGCCGCAACGCCCGATGATGATCTACCTTGGCAAAGTCGAGGTCTTCAAACGGCAAGTGCTTCAACCGGTCGGTGGCGTCATCGGGCGACATCTCGCCGAGGCGCACTTTCTCGAATAATTCGCGAACTTGTTCTTGGTTCATGTTTTAAAAATCGACCTTCGAGCCAACTACGACACCCAGCCTCGCCGCCCCGCCCGCCGCCACTTCCAGCACAAACTGCGCATCCTGGTTGCCCCCGTACGCCCTGCACTCGCTTGCTTTTTCGCTGGCGCAGGGCGGCGCGTTCGCCACCACCTCCACTACCTGTTTCTTGCTGTCCAGCCAAATGATGTCTAACGGAATCCGCACTTGGTACATCCAATAGGAGTACCTTCCGACCTTGTTGTGCAGAAAAATCATTCCGCGGTCCTTTGCCAGTGCATCGCGAAACATCAATCCACGCACCAACTCGACGTACTCAACCGCCATTTCGGCGTAGATCGTGTCGCCATTCGGCATCGTGACGGCGCGCAGTCGAAAACGCTCCGCCTCCTCGCTATTTGAGCAGGAACTCAACAGAACTGCAATCGTGCAGCAAACGGCAATATGTCGCATCCATCTAAAATGGTAGTTGATCCTTCGCATGGGCCACACACTTTCCACCGCCGAGCCGGGTTTTCTTCAGAGGCTCCGCCGTACCCTGGACATGATCAAGTTCGAGCACTCGGTCTTCGCGCTGCCCTTTGCGCTGATCGGCGCTCTCCTGGCTTGGCGCGAACTCTCGTTTCAAGTCGACGCGCCCTGGTTTCGCGTATTCTTCATCCTCCTGGCGATGGTTGCGGCCCGCAGTGCCGCCATGACCTTCAACCGCATCCTTGATGCCGCCATCGACGCCAAAAACCCTCGTACCGCGTCGCGACACATTCCCGCCGGTCTCCTCAGTCTTCGCTTCGCTTGGGGCTTTTTGATTCTCGCCTCCGTCACCTTCCTCTTCGCTAGTTTGATGCTGGGCCCCCTGTGCCTCGCGCTGTCTCCGGTCGCCCTGGCGATCGTGCTCTTTTACAGTTACACCAAGCGCTTTACATCGCTTTCGCACCTTGTGCTCGGTGCCTGCCTGGGCATCGCTCCCAGCGCCGCCTGGATCGCCGTAACCGGTTCTCTCAATTGGCGCATCGGGTTTCTCAGTTTGGCCGTTCTTTTCTGGACCGCCGGCTTTGACATCATCTACGCTTGTCAGGATTTCGAATTCGACCGCCAGGAGGGTCTGTTCAGCATCCCGGCACGCCTGGGGATCGTCCGCGCGCTGCTTCTCAGCCGTGTCTGCCATGTGCTGACCGTCGCGTCTCTGGTCGCGCTCTGCATGGTCTTCTCGTTAAACCCTTGGCCGGTTCTGCCCGTGGCCGCCTTGTTGGTCTATGAACAAGCGCTCGTAAAGCCGGGCGACCTATCCAAGGTCAATCTTGCTTTCTTTACCGTGAATGGCCTAATTGGCCTTGTATTCTTTGCCGCTGTGGCACTTGAGGTGTTTCGCAATGTTCAGTGATTCCCGGCTGCGGCCGATCGGCGACAAGGTGCTGGCCGGCCAGCGGCTCAGCTTTGCAGACGGGGTGGCGCTCTACGCCTCCTCCGACATTCTGGCGATCGGCCAGATGGCCAACACCCTACGCGAGCGCATCAACGGCAACAAGACTTTCTACAACGTCAATCGCCACATCAATCCCACCGACGTCTGTGTGGCTCAATGTAAGCTCTGCGCCTTCGGCAAGCAGGTGCGCGATCCCGACGGCTACACCATGTCCCACGAGCAGGCTTGGGAAGTCGCTGGCAAGGGCTATTCAGAGGCGGTAACGGAATTCCACATCGTCGGCGGACTGCATCCGACACTGACGCTGGACTGGTATTGCGAGCTCTTGCGCGGCCTCAAGCTCCGCTTCCCCGCCGTCCATCTCAAGGCCTTCACAATGGTCGAGATTGGCTATTTTTCCACTCGCACAAAATTATCCATCCGCCAAGTCCTCGAAAAGCTCAAGGACGCCGGAATGGATTCCATGCCGGGCGGCGGCGCGGAGATCTTTTCAGAGCGCGTTCGCCGCATCATCTGCGACCACAAGATCGACGGAAACGCCTGGATCGAGACTGCCCGCGAGGCGCACAATCTAGGCCTCCACTCCAACTGCACCATGCTTTACGGCCACGTCGAGAGCGAAGAAGACCGCGTCGATCACCTCGTTCGCCTGCGCGAATTGCAGGACGACACGCGCGGCTTTCAAACCTTCATCCCCCTTGCCTTCCACCCGCAAAACACGCCTCTCCATCACGTGCCCAGCACCTCCGGCTTTGACGACATCAAGAACATCGCCATCGCTCGTTTGATGCTCGACAACATCCCGCACATCAAGGCTTACTGGATCATGATGACGCCGCGCATGGCACAAATCGCACAACGCTTCGGCTCGGACGATCTCGATGGCACCGTTGTTGAAGAAAAGATCTATCACGACGCCGGTGCCACGACCAGCCAGAGCCTTCGCCGCGAAGAGTTGATCCGCCTAATTCGGGAAGCGGGTCGTGAGCCCGTCGAGCGCGACACGCTCTACCGCACCGTCGATCGCGCCGCTCACTCCAGCGCCACCGCGCAAACCGCCTTCACCATACTGACTTAAGAAGTGCCGAGCGCCTTCCGCGTTCATGTAGCGCTCCAGCAATCGCCGGTCGGTTCGCGCCAGATCGACCACGATCAGTCCGTCCAGGCAATTGCCGAACTTGCGGTCGACGTTGAAACCCAATAACTGGCCACCCAGCTTCAGGTACTGGCGCAGCAGAACGGGTATCGACTTTCCGTCAGCTTCGATCCCCGCGATCAGATCACCCAATTCTTCAAGGTTGCATCCCGGGGCCAGGGTGGTGGAACGCGGCTTCAGCGGCTGCCGGGCCTTCACCATTTGGCAAAGTTCAGGGTTGCCGTTTTGCCGACTCAGCACACTTGCCATCAACTCGCGGGAAGCACGCGCGTAGTCCGCGCTGACGCTTACCGGTCCAAACAGGACATGCGCCGGCGCGTTGCGCAGCACAAAAGCGCCGATGCCCTTCCACAGCATCAGTAAGGGTTGGTAGCTGCGTTGATAGGACGGATGAATAAAGCTGCGTCCCAGTTCGATTGCCGGTCCAAGGCGGTCGATAAATTCCTGCTGGAAATCGAACAAGGTGTGCGTGTATAGCCCGCGCACGCCACGTTGCGCCACGATCTCCCTGGCCAACCCCAATCGATAGGCACCGGCGATCTCTTGCTTCTCGCGATTCCATAAAAAGAGGTGATGGTAGTACGCGTCAAAGCTGTCCGTATCGATGGAGTTCCCGGTGCCCTCGCCGGCCTGCCGGAAAGTCTCTTCCCTCAACCTGCCAATCTCGCGCAGGATCGCCGGTACTTCGGTGCCTTTGGCGCAGAAAACTTGAAACCCTCCCGCCTCCACCAGCGGCTGGGCGGGCAGCTCATTCAAGATCGCTGCGCGTGGCCCCGCCGCCGCGATCGGCCGTCCGCCGCTGACCGCTTTCACCCTTTGGCGATCTCGCTTCCCCAGCAGGTAAGTGCGCCACCGCAGATGCTCAACGATTTTTTCGTCGCTCGGAAGGCTCGCAATCCGCTCCGCCGGTATTGCCACTCCGCAGCGCATTTCGATCGTTCGCTGTTGCTTATTCATGAGTTCATGCGGCAGCAGCGCTGTCCGCAATCGGGGATGCACCAGCCCCGCCAATTGAAACAAAACGCTATTGCGCCCGTCGATGTACATCGGCAAAGCCGCCGCCTTCGACTTGCGCAGCAACTTCGCAATCGACGCGCTCCACGCCGGGTCCACCACCTCCAACCTCGGAAATTGGAATTGAAGCTGCGACACCTCGCCCGCTGGGAATACCAGCAACATCCCGCCACTCTCCAGCCAGTCCAGCGACTCGCGCATGCCCTTCGCATTCGCCCGCCGCGCGTCCGCCCCGCCAAACGGATTCACGCAAATCACGCGATCCGCAATCTCTGGCAATTGGCCCATCAATCCATTGGCCAGGATCTTGATATCAGGGCGAATCCCTGGCAACAGTTGCGCCAGCGCCACACCCTCCACGATCCCGAACGGATGATTCGAGACCGCGACTACCGCTCCGGACTTCGGAATCCGCTTCAGGTCTTCCTCGCGCACCTTGAGTTCCACCCGCAACTCCGCCAGTAGCCGCTCACAAAAGGTTGTGCTGTCGCCGCTGTTCAAACTGCGATACAGACTATCGGTGCGCTCCACTTGCAGGAGTTTCATGAGCGCATCGAAAACCGGCAAGGGTAGGCCCGATGGTAACGCCTGCGCAAACGCCCCTCGGAAGGGAGCCTGCGGATAATGTGGCTGCACTGCCTACGAGAATGGCTCTTGAAAGTTTCGGCTGGACAACGGGCGCGTGACAGTTCAAACAACTCATCAGGATTCTTCGCGGCGCTCCGAATGAATCGCTACACTGAAGGGAACTCTGAACTTCATGAAGCGCACCTCGATCCTCCCCGCGATGGCTCTACTCTCGCTGTTTGCCTCTTGCACGAAAGAGCAAAAGACCGTCGAGACGAAGAAAGACCAAGGCCCCATCCAGGTTTCGTCAGCGATCGCAAAGGAGCGTTTGGTGAAGCGCACGGTTGAGAGTGTCGGCACGCTTTTCCCGCTTGAGGAAACCATCGTCAGCGCCGAGATCGACGGGCGCGTCGACAAAGTCGAAGTCGACCTGGGAGACCTTGTAAAAAAAGGCCAGCTCATGGTCCACATCTCCGACGAGGAGCAGCGCTACCTTCTAGCCCAGAACGAGGCCCAACTCCGTTCCAGTCTTGAGCGCCTTGGCCTCTCCAAGGAAGGCGACCGCGTCAAAGATGTCAAACTCACACCCGATGTCCGCAAGGCCGAAGCCGACGTTTTCGAAGCCGAGCAGCGCTTCAAACGCACCCGGGAACTCCGTGACCAGGGCATTGGCGCACAAGCAGACCTCGACCAGGCTCAAGCTCGCTTCAATTCCGCCCAGGCCGCCTACGACTCCACCATCAATCAAACACGCAACCTGATACAGGAAGTGGAACGCTTTAAAGCTGTCGTCGACTTACAGCGCAAGAAACTTCGCGATACCAGCGTCTACGCCCCATTTGAAGGGAGCCTCAAAGAGCGCCAGGTTAGCGTCGGTCAGTACGTCCGCGCCAATACTCCGCTTATGACTCTGGTCAAGTCCAACCCGCTGCGACTGCGCATGGACGTGCCGGAGCGTATGGCCCCATGGGTCAAGATCGGCCAAGTCGCGGTTGTCGAAGTGGAAGCTTTCGAAGGCCAGACCTTCCCCGGCAAAATCTGGCGCGTCTCGCCCACGGTAGATTCCGCCAAGCGCACTTTTGTCGCCGAGGCGCTCATTGACAACCCGTCCATGCGGCTCAAGCCTGGCAGTTACGCCAAGGCCCGCATCCCGACCGACAAATCGGAAACGATCGTTCTGCTTCCCTCCAAAGCCGTTCAATACGTCTTGGGCTCCAACAAGGCCTATGTCGTTAAGGATGGAATGATCGATGCTCGCGAGGTAAAGGTTGGCGAGCGCTTTGAAACCGATGTTGAGATCCTGGGCGGCGTCAGTGCTGGAGAAACGGTGGCAACTTCAAACCTGGCCCGCCTTGATACTGGCAGCAAAGTCGCCATCGGCAACGATCCCCCCGCCATCGTTTCTAAGAAGTCCAAATAGCGCCGCCAGGATCGCCAGCGGCA
>JANXUM010000332.1 GCA_025356215.1 Bryobacter sp.
CGCTCGTCCGAGCTTCGTTCCGCGGCCTCCAAGGCCGACGCAATACCGTTCCTCTTCTGCTGGTTCATGCGGGTTCTCTTTCCCGCCCTGCTCTTTAATTAAGCAAACCGGAAGTGTCTCATGTATGTTGGCACGGCACACAAACCTACTTTACGACGACTCCCTTGGGCAGCCGCTCACCCCACATTCTAATCTTGAGCGCGATCGCTTCCGTTATCCATTGTGGCTGGTCTCCAAGGGGCTCTAACGTCTGGAGGCGTGTCAATCCAGGACGCCAATAGCCGATACTCTCGCAAGCGTCCGCTATTGACCGACCACCGGGGAGCCTTTGGGTATCAAAGCGTGTCGGTGTCTGATAGAAGCACTCTCGCCCCTCGTAGTCATTGAAGCCGACGAGGACCCCCCCACCATTTTTCACACTGGGCGTACCGATGATAGTTGTACGGACGTCCACACAACGGGCCGCATTTTCTTCTAACGCCCACAGACATAACTCCGAACTGTGATATGCCATGTGTAATCCGTCTGGACTGATGTTGAAATCGAAACGCCCGCTAGCTCCAACTGAGCGCTTCAAGTCGGGGAGTCGGAAAATTTGGCGAGGGCCGATTTGCGAGCGATCCGATAATTGCCCAACCACAGCGCTGCGATCTGAAGAACAGCGCACATTAGCCAGAGGCGCGCCGAGAGCGGCTAAAGGAGTGGGCTCGATATCGTATGAAGCGAGTTCACCGTTTTGGAAGCCAACCAAAACCAAGGTGCCGCAGCTTGGGATCACGTGCCCAGGGTTCTTCACTGCCCGCACGGCTCCGGTCTCCAAATTCACTACTTGTGCTGCAGCTTCCCCGGTGACTCCATTTCCCCTGTTGCGTTTACGTGTAATGGCTAGAAATTGCCCACGATCATCCACTGAAAATGTCAAGACGTCCCCCGTAAATGTGATTCGTCGTAGCTGCCCCTTGCACCGAGTCATCACGTCTCCGTGGAACAAGAAGACGTAGCACAGATCATTCGCTCGCCCAACATTGACTAGGAGAAATAACATCAGCATAAATCGAATATGCAGCCCGCGTAGCCGAACCGTCGAGCGGATAGCTCCGCGAACCTTCTCATTCTTGATGAGCATAAGGACGTTCATACCTATGTTACATCCACATGTCCCAAATAATCCACATCCAATCTGAGCCTCCTCCCAAGTTGTAGCTAATCGTTGAAGTAGTAGCGGAATTCTCTTGGGGGGATTGCGCCCAACTAAAACTACTAATCGACACGCCTCCATTCACAATGAAATTATCTACAGGCGGATCCTGCGCACTGCCGCTGCCAGCGGTTGCGACCTTTGTTTCGGGCACGCAAGGTTTGTACGCCTTTGCCTCGGAGATTCTCTTTGACCAGTATAAGTTTTTGGTGAGATCAACCTCGGCTGGGCCCTTACTCTGCGATCCGATAAACTTGGTCACGTTTCCTTTCGCATCTACTTCGCTTACAATGCCAACATGGCCCGGGAACCATATAATGTCGCCAACACGATAAGTAGAGTCAGCTGCAAATAATGTTGACGTTTGTCTGGTTGTGAAGGTCGTGGTCGCCTGTACGAGAGGAGAGCCGTTCACATAAGATAGGCCAGCAAGTGCTTGGGAAACAAGACCGGAGCAATCGATAGACAGCCCTCCATCGTCGTTTGTGCCAAAGTGTTTGCCGTCCGAATAGGTAACTCCCACGCCAGTGTAAGTCCGAGCTGTGGTCGCGATTGCCGCCATCTGCTTATCGTCCGCCTCGACCATTCCTTTGGGGCACAGTCCGAAGGGATCAAAAGAACCAATCGGGTCGCCCGTCACGTACGTGTACGAATTCCAGGAGCTTGGTTTGCCGAATCGAACAGCGGCAAGAGAAGCTGGGTCGCTCGTCAAAAACCGCCCCAGCCCACTGGCATACCATCTCTGATCCGCATAATCCAACCCCGTCCCGCCATCTCTCGTGTAGGTCGCAAACCCCTCCCGATCATCCCCCGCCGCTCCCGTCTTCGACTCGCCATAAGGATAGTAATTCGATCCATTGCCCTTGCTCTGCAGCCGGTCCGCCGTAAACTCACTCACGGTGCCGGAAGACCAGTTCTGCGAGTAAATCCGCTTACCCACCAGCCGGGCACCCATATAAACATGCTCTTCGCTGGCGGTGATCACGCCGTAGTCGCCGCTCGCCGACCAGCCCACACAGTAAACCCCCATCTTCTGCCCTCCC
>JANXUM010000333.1 GCA_025356215.1 Bryobacter sp.
CCACCAAATGCGCCGCCAATCTCTGCGCCTGAAGTCCCGATGTTCACATTCGCAATACCGCAATCGGAACCACGCGCCGACAGAAATGCTTCTGCCGCTTTCAGATTGCCCGTAAAGATCGCACTCGACAAGCCCTGCGGCACCTCATTGTTCCACGCGATCGCTTCGTCAAGGGTGTCGAAGACGATCGTGTGCAGGATCGGCGCGAACACCTCCTCATGGACGATCGGCATGTCGTGGCGTGAGGCCGCGATGGTGGGCTCGACGTAGTTGCCGTGAAGCGCCGCCCCGCCACAGAGGATCTCCCCGCCTTGGCCCTTGATCTCCTCAATGGCCTTCAGGTAGTTACCCACGGCGCGTTGGTTGATCAGCGGACCCATCAGCGTCGCCGGGTCCAGCGGGTCGCCAATGCGCACATGCTTGTAAGCTTCGATCAAGCGGGCCCGAAACTTGCCGGCGATATCGCGATGAAGAAACAGACGCCGCAAGCTGGTGCAGCGCTGACCGGCCGTGCCGACGGCGGCAAACACACAGCCACGCAGTGCCAAATCCATGTCGGCGTCGGGCATCACGATGATGGCGTTGTTGCCGCCAAGCTCAAGGAGCGTACGGCCCAAGCGCCTCCCAACCCGCTCGGCCGCAATTCGTCCCATACGCGTAGACCCGGTGGCCGAGATCAGCGGCAGCCGCCTGTCGTCCAGCATCGCCTCGCCAATCGTCGGCACATCGCCGATCAGCAGTGTGAAGACGTCGGGAGGGGCGACGCGGGCAACAATCTCCTGCACGGCCATCGCCGAGCGAGGCGTGTCTTCCGATGGTTTCCAGACTACTGTGTCGCCGCAGACGGCGGCGATCAGCGCGTTCCAGGCCCATACCGCGACAGGGAAGTTGAAGGCGCTGATGACGCCCACCGGCCCGATGGGATGCCACTGCTCATAGAGGCGGTGGCCGGGGCGCTCAGAGTGCGTCGTCAAGCCATAGAGTTGCCGCGAGAGGCCGACGGCGAAGTCCGCGACGTCGATCATCTCCTGCACTTCGCCCAAGCCCTCTTGCAGAATCTTGCCGCTCTCCTGGCTCACCAGGCGGCCCAGCTCGTCTTTATGCGCCCTTAACGCCTCGGCGATCTCGCGGACGACCGCGCCCCGCTGCGGGGCCGGGACGAGGCGCCACTTTTCGAAGGCGGCAATAGAGGCCGTGATGGTTCGTTCGTAGTCGTCGCGGGTGGCGTACTGGATTGGGTCAAGCATGTGAAGCCTTCAGGGCCGGTGGCAAAGCTGCGCCCCAAGGCCCTGATCTCATGGTCCAACACTTCGCAGAGGCTTTGCTGAAAGGCCGCCTCGGCCCACTGCGGCTGCTCGTAATGATCGAGGATCTTGAAGGCCGCGTCGCGCGTGGTCGCGCCCCGGGCCTTGGAGGCGCGGATGTGAAGCGGGTCGCCAATGATCGGGTTGTCCGTCGCCTCCACCGCCATGCGCGCCAGCAGCTTGGGGTCGCAGGGCAGAATGGGGGCCAGAGTCGCATAGACGTTCAGCCCGGCCTCACGTAACGCCTCAATGGTGCGCAGGCGGTCCGGGATCGAATCGCATCGCGGCTCAAAGATGCGGCGGATGCGGTCGTCATCGGTGGTTAGCGAAAAGCTGATGCGCAGGTCGGTGTGTTCGGCGACTGCTTGTAGGAGATGGGTGTCGCGCAGAATATTGGGCGAACGGGTTTGGAGGACGAAGATTTTGGGCGGGTGGATGTAGAGCTGTTCGAGGATTTTGGGCATCATCTCCTGGCTCAGTTCGGCGGGTTGGTAGGGGTCGGTGAGCGGGGAGCAGTAGATGATTTGATCGGGCCGCAGCGCTCGGGCGAGCAGGGCGGGCGCATTGGCTTTGAATGTGGTGAACTCGCCCCAGTGGTGCCAGTCCTCCGGCTTGAGGCCCCCTTGGACCCGCATGGTGGGGACGTAGCAATAGGTGCAGCCGTAGGTGCAGTTGCGCGCGGGGGTGAGTGAGTGGGTGAAGCCCGCCTGGGCGAGGAAGCCTGAAACGGGCGTGAGTATGGTGCGAGCGGTGGACTCGTGGATGGGGAGGAGGCGCATCGTTCTGCTTCTATTCGCCTTGCCCCAGTTTGGCACGAGAGGCATTTGGGTTTGCTTGAATCGCGCTTCGGTTTACTCCGGTGGACAAGGTAGGAGCTGCCGGAATCATGATTCATCTAATTTGATGCAATGATGCTAGCATTTCTGTATGAGGACGACTGTGACGTTGGAAGCAGACGTGGCGCGGATGATCGAGGACAAGATGCGGCAAGAGGGAATCGGTTTCAAGGAAGCGTTGAACGCTGCGGCGCGTGCGGGATTGCGGGAACAAAATCGGAATGCGGCGCTTCCTTTTCGGCAGGCGACGTATTCGATGGGGCATTCGGCGGAGTTCCGGTGGGATAAAGCATTGGTGATGGCGGATGCCATCGAGGATGAAGAGATCGTCCGGAAGTTGATGCTGCGGAAATGATACTGCTGGACGCGAATCTCCTGATCTACGCGGTGAATGAAAATGCGCCGCTGCATATTCCGGCAAAGCGATGGGTGGAATCGGTGCTATCGGGAGAAGAAACGGTGGGCTTCGCCTCGAGCGTGGTGCTGGCTTTCATTCGGCTCTGCACGCGGCCTGGAATCTTCTTGCGACCGCTGACGGTGGAAGAGGCCTTCGAGATCGTAACGGCTTGGCTGGATCGCAGTCCGGTCATGTTCGTGCAGCCGGGGCCAGCGCATCTGGCAACCCTTCGGGCCCTAATCTTGCCCCTCGGCACTGGAGGAAACCTTACCTCTGACGCGCATCTGGCGGCGCTGGCGATCGAGTATGGAGCGATTTTGTGCTCGTGCGATGCGGACTTCGGGAGATTTGCGGGCTTGAAGTGGCGGAATCCGCTGGGCTCGAGTTAGGGTCGTGAGCGGGCAGAACGTGCGCCGAGTCCTACTCGCGACTCCAACTCGATTTCAAATCAGTTGGAGCCTACGACCCGGGGCTGGGCATGCTTGACGTACTTATCGAACCAACTAATCTGCTCCCACAGCACGTGCTCGGTGGTCTCTTTGGCCGCGTAGCCGTGAGACTCATGCGGCAGAGTTACGTAGCGAACCGTGCCGCCGTTGCCGCGGATGGCCAGGTACATGCGCTCGGACTGGATGGGGAAGGTGCCCGTGTTGTTGTCCGCCTCGCCGTGGATCAATAGAATCGGCTCCTTGATCTTGTTGGCGATCATGAACGGCGACATCTTCAAGTAGGTCTCGGGTGCCTCCCAGAAGGTCCGGCGTTCGCTCTGAAAGCCAAACGGAGTCAGCGTGCGATTGTAAGCCCCGGAGCGCGCGATCCCAGCGCGGAACAGGTCGGTGTGAGCCAGTAAGTTGGCCGTCATGAACGCGCCATAGGAGTGGCCGCCCACGCCAACGCGGTCACGGTCGGTGACGCCCATCTCGACCGCTTTGTCGATGGCCGCCTTGGCCGAGGCCGAAAGCTGCTCGACGTAAGTGTTATTTGCCTCGTCGGGTGAGCCAACGATCGGAATCGTCGCGCCGTCGAGGATCGCATAGCCTTCGAGGAGAAAGAACAGATGCGAGTATCCGTTGATGGTCGTAAAGCGCTTGGTCGACCCGGTGACCTGGCCCGC
>JANXUM010000335.1 GCA_025356215.1 Bryobacter sp.
TTTCCTCGTCCTTCAGTCCAGCTTCTTCCGGAAGGGCACCCGTCGACACTGGTTGGTAAACCAAGTCAAAGTTCGCCGCGATCGGGAAACGATAGGCCTCAAGGCACCGGTCGCACTCGATCTCGAAATCCACCGTGAGACTTCCCTTCAGCCGGATCTCGTCGAGAACCTGCCGCAGTTCCGCCTGGCCTTCCACTTTAAGGGGAGAAGACTGCCGCAGCTTCGGTTCGAAAAAGTCGATTTCGCCAACCGCCAGTTCCGTCGAAATCCGCAGGGGACGCGTTTCCATGTCCCGCACGTTTATAAACATGCACATCTCCTCGCCATTTGCGGCAAGCCACAAAACCTCAATTATACCACCGTGCTGCTAGTTCCGTTCGCCGCGATGTTCAAAAAGCGGTTCGACTTCCATGGAAGTGAGGACCCAGAGCCCATAAGCTCCCAGGGCGCTACCGAACGGGATACTGATGATGGACAGAGCACAAACGACCATTCCCAAGGTGCGAGCCCAGCCCTGCATCCGCAGCAATCCAAAGCCGGCAAAGGTCAGCGGTACAGCAAGCAGGATGTTTAGAAAGACGATTCCAACGGCGATGGGACCCATCACCGAAGAAGCGCCTTCAAAAGCATTCGACAGTTCACTCGGCCCGCCGTTGGCGAGCATCCAGATCAGGGACAGCAGTCCTCCCCCGATTCCCATAGCGATCATCGCGATCGCCAAAGCTCTTAGGTGTTGCGCCATTCGCATCCTATTCTAGCGGTTCGGGCGAAAAAAAGCAGAAAACATCGGCTATACTGTTGGATAATCTCCCCGCTCCTAATGTCTACCGGCACCGATTCCGTTGCGTTTCTCCTCGTTGCGCCCAGCGCCACTGAAAAGCTGATTGACGCCTTTTTGGACGATACATTCGCGGGCGTCCACTCCCTAGCGGCCTTCGACTACCTGGTCCTAATCCCTTACTTTCTGATGTTGGCCGTGTTGAGTTTTTATGGCTGCCATCGCTTTGTAACGATCTGGCATTACTACAAGGGCTTAAAGAATATGCCGAAGGAGCCGCCGGCGCGCTTTGCCGCGTTGCCCGGGGGAATGCCGAAGGTAACCATCCAGTTGCCGTTGTTCAATGAGCGTTTTGTCGTTGAGCGTCTGCTGGAGAGCGCCGTCAAGGTCCGTTATCCCGAAGGCCTGCTGCAGATTCAGATTCTGGACGATTCCACCGACGATACCGCCGCCTTTACCGAAGAATTGTGCGCCAGCTACGTCGAACGCGGGTACAACGTCGAGTACCGCCACCGCAAGAATCGGGAAGGCTACAAGGCTGGTGCTTTGCAGTGTGGCCTGCCCACCGCCACGGGCGAACTGATCGCGATCTTCGACGCCGACTTTGTCATCCCCGAAGATTTTCTTGAGAACACGGTCGATTACTTTACCGAGGCCCAGGTAGGTGTTGTGCAGACCCGGTGGAGCTACCTCAACCGGCACTTCAATCTGCTGACCGAAGTGCAGACCATGCTGTTGGACGGCCACTTTATTCTTGAGCATGGCGCGCGCGCCGGCACGGGGCTCTTTTTCAATTTCAACGGCACGGCCGGGATCATGCGAAAGTCGATGATCGAGGACGCGGGCGGCTGGCAACACGACACCCTCACCGAGGACAGCGACCTCAGTTACCGCGCGCAGCTCAAAGGATGGCGCTTCGTCTATCTGCCGCACGTCCATTGCCCCTCGGAGCTGCCGGTTGAAACCTACAGCTTCCAGGTGCAGCAATCGCGCTGGGCCAAGGGGCTCACCCAGTGCGCCATTAAGCTGCTTCGCAAGATTCTCGATGCCGACCTGCCGCTTCGGATGAAGATGGAGGCCATCTGTCATCTGACGCCGAATCTTTCCTATCCGTTGATGATTCTCGTCTCGCTGCTGATGTTGCCCGTGATGATCGTTCGCTTCTACATGGGGCCCTTGGAAATGTTGCTGTTTGACTTTCCCCTGATCATCGCCAACTTCGTCAGCCTTACTGCATTTTACCTAATTGCCCAACGTGAGTTGGACCCGAAGGGTTGGAAGCGTACGATCTGGTTTATGCCGGCGTTGATGGCGGCGGGCGTGGCGCTGACGATCAGCAATACGCGGGCCGTGATCGAAGCGCTGATGGGCGTCAAAACAAGCTTTGCGCGCACGGCCAAGTACAACCTCAGCGATAACAAGAAAATCAAAGTGGATCAGACCGAGTACCGGCGCAAGAGCGGCTGGTTGCCGTTTATGGAAATCGGCATGGGCACCGCGTTCGCTGCAATGGTCTACTACTGTGTCGAGTCGCTCAACTTTTTGAGCATCCCGTTCCTGATGATTTTCGTGTCCGGTTACTACTGGGCGGGCTTCAGCACTCTCTGGCAGGAATACCAAGGTCTGTTGCAGTTCAAGGCCGCTACGCGAGCCGCTCTAGAAGCCGCTCCGCAGCAGCCAAACCGCTAATTGCGGCGCCTTCCACTCTGGGACCGCCGAAAGCGTCCCCGGCTAGGATCAGCGGCGTGGCGGAGGAGACTTCAAAACAATTCTCGGTTCGGCCCCCACTGAACTGGCCAATGGGCTTGGCAAACTTCCAGCGATGCAGCTTCCAGGCCGTGGCATGGACGTCGCCCAAAATGCGTTGCGCAACCTCTTCGGCGCTGACCTCCCAATTATCCAGACTGAACTGCGGACCCGAGTGAATGGTGACGCTGTTTGCCAACCCAGAGATGCCCTTGCGATGATTGTCGGCGATCCAGGCGACGCGCTCGCCATCGACGTCGAAGGAGTGCGGGGCGTTGAGGATTGCCATTAACGCAAGGCAGCGGTCATAGGCGATCGAGTTCAATTCAGGGATCGGACGGTCCAGCATCGCCAGTGTCTGCGGCACGGGGCTGGTGACGATGAGGGCGTCGGCGGTCATCGTTTCGTCGAAGTCGGTCTCGAGCGTCCACTGGCCGTGCGACTCGTAGATTTGCCGCACCTTGACTCCACAGCGCAAGTCTAAGCCTTGTGAGAGGTGAGCCGCGATTGAGTTCATCCCGGACTGGCCGATGTAGCGTTCAGGTTCCCACAAGCGCACAAGACCTTTGGTTTCCCAGGCTCGTTGATAGCTGGCAAAGCGTTCGTGGCGCACGGTAAAGTACTGCGCGCCGTAGTCGAAAATGGCGCCCTCGAACGGCCGGGTAGCCATCCGTCCGCCGGGGCGATTGCCCTTATCGATGACTAACACGTGGATGCCGCTGCGCTTGAGGTGCTGCGCGGCCATGAGGCCGCTTATACCCGCGCCGACGATTATGACTTGCTTTTGCACTTCTAAACAGTTTCCCCTGAGAATGTTACAGAGAGATCAATACGATGTACATGGTGCGGATGGCGGGCAATGTCGAGGATTGGGGGGCCTGGCCCATCGACGGGGCGGAAGAACGGCCCGGCGAAACGTGGGTGTATTTTTCGAATGCGATCGTGGCCAAGAGTTTCGCCAAGGCCAACGGCGCCAAGGTGGAGCGCGCGCGTTGGGAGGTGAACCTCGAATATCAGAAAGAGTGGGTTGCCAAGCCAGTGGGGCGGCGTTGGTGGCTGGCACCGGAAAGCGACCAGTCCATTGCGCCCGAGGGACGCGTGCGCCTGACGATGAATCGAGGTCTGGTGTTTGGCGGCGGCGATCACGAAACCACTTGCGGCAGCCTGGAGATGTTGGAGCGGGTTGAAGTAGCCGGGAGGCGGGTCTTCGATCTGGGCACTGGGACCGGCATTCTCTCCGAGGCGGCACTGCGTCTGGGCGCGGCGCTGGCCGTTGGTTGCGATCTTGAGTGGGACGCTGCCGCGATGGCGCATCGGCGGGGCGTCAGCGCCTATCAGGGGCCAAGTTTCGCTTTGCCCGACACGGCCTTCGATGTTGTCGTCGCTAACATTCCGGGCTACGTTCATCTCGATCTTGCACCCGAATACTCGCGGTTGTTGAGGCCGGGCGGCGACTTGGTGTTGAGCGGATACTACGAGTGGCAATCGGCTCGCATCGAGGCCGCATTGCCCGCATTGATGAAGCGCGATCAAATCGTCCTCGGCGACGGCTGGGTGGCCTCGATCTTCTCGCACGCAGTGGCGACGGCGTCCTCGGACTGAATCAGGACGCCCATGCTGCGGGCGAGTTCGTTCAGCTTGGGCGCCGCTTCCAAGGCTTGTTGCAATAAGTTGGCGTTGAAGCGCTTGCGGGGGATCGAAAGGCCGACCCCAAGTTTGACGCAGCGTGCAGCGTTGTCCGGTTGATCGTGGGAGAAGGGAACTACGATCATCGGCTTGCCGGCGCGCAGGGCTTGCGCTGTTGTACCGATGCCGCCCTGATGAATCGTCACCGCTCCGCGCGGCATGAGCGTGGAATGCGGCGCGTACTGGCACACCAGCAGGCGGTCGCTCTCCATCTTTTTGTAGTGCTCGTAATTGCCTCGCCCGACGAGAAAAATCGCGCGCTTTCGCATGCGCGTCACGGCGGTATAGGCTTCGTTGTAGAACGCGCCCGGGTCCAGCACGGCCGAGGTGCCGAGCGTGAAGACGTAGGGCGGCTCGCCCGCAGCGAAGAAGCTCTCGATATCGGGATCGACCGCGAATTGCCGTCCGTCCAACTTGTCGTAGAACGGAAAGCCGCACATCGTCGTGGGCTGCGGAAAGTCCGGCTGCGCCCGCATGAAGTGCTTTGAGAACAGGATCAGATTGCCGTCCGGAGAGCTATGTCCGAACAGTTGCGGCACAGCGCTGGCGGGAAGCCCCTCGTTTTTAGCCAAGGCATAAGCCTTTTTGAGCAGGGTCTTGTTGAAGGTGTGCAGACCCGCGTACACATAGTGCAGTATCGAGGGGCTAAGCATTGGCAAGAATGGCATGGCGGGAACGATCGGCGGATCGAACTTCGACAAGACCGCCGCCGGTTGTAACGCCGTGCTGAGGTAGGGGATGCGGAGCTTTGCAGCCACCAGCGGCAACGCAAATGCCCCCAGCGACCCTACCAGCACGTCGGCCCCGCGCGACTCCTCCAGCAGGATTCGGTAGGCTTCTTCGATCGGCGGCAGAAAGAGTTCCTGAACCACGTATCGAGTGCCGTCAAGAGTGTTCATTGCTCTGCGGCGCATCACCGCGTCGTGCTCGAGACGGGCGAGATCGGGAGGAATCGTGACAAAGCGGATGCCTTCGCTTTCCACCTTCTCTCGATACATGGCGGAACTGGCCAGCGTGACGGAGTGGCCGCGCTGCTTCAGCCCGATCGCTATGGCCAGATAGGGATGCAGGTCTCCGAAGGAGCCAATGGTGGCGATTAGGACTTGCTTTGCCATTCGTGGATCTTCCCTCCCTCTTGGATGACGCGGCGGATCTCCGGCGTCGCTTCTTTTTCGAGATACGCTTCGGTAAAGAAGCCGTCGCGCCATGGAATGTTGTCGGGCCTGCCTTCGACGAACATGCAATCCTCCAAGCCCAATTCTTCGGCCTTGGCTCGCGCAGCGTCGATGGCGGCCAGGTCCTCCGAGACGCCAACCAGAAGCCCGCCCGCCAGCGTGGGCCAGACTTCAAGTATCGGGACGATCAGGACCTTCCGGTTTGGCTGCACTCTCTTATTCTGGGATGATAGAGGGCATGTTGAGAAGTCTGCTGCCGTTTTTCTTTGCCTTAGACCTATGTGCTCAGGGAATCCCCTTAGCTGAATACGCCTCCCGCCGCGAGGCATTGCGCAAAGCACTGCCCGATGGCGTCGTTGTGATGTGGGCGCTGCAGCCCCCACCGGACATCTCGGACCGTAACGGACAGTTCCAGGAACCGTACTTTTATTACATGTCAGGCTGGACTCAGGCAAATGCGGCGCTGCTGCTTTGCGCGGCATGCCCGGACGAATTGAAGGAAGTGATCTTTCTTCCCAAGCGCAACGAACGCAAGGAAATCTTCGAAGGCCATCAGGTGGCCGCCGCGGATGTCGATGCCAAGGCGAAGACCGGCTTTCGCACGGTGATGTCGATCGAGAAGTTGGAGTCGACATTGCGGCGCGCGCTGGAGGACGGCGAGCGCGTCTACACGCTCTTCGATCTGCGCGAGACGGGGCTGGCCAAGATCGCGCCGCTGCGGGAGATCAAAGATATCCGGATGCCGATCAACCGGTTGCGGGTGAAGAAGAGCCCAGCCGAGTTGGAGCTTTTGCAAGGGGCGGTGGACGCCTCCGTAGCCGCGCATCTGGAGAGCTGGACGATGACCAAGCCGGGTCTGCATGAGTACGAAGTCGCGACGGGGATGCTGCAAACCTACCTGTCCAAGGGGTGTGAGCGCAGTGCCTATCCGCCCATCGTCGGCAGCGGCCCGAACAGCGTTGTCCTGCATTACTTCGCCAACAAGCGGCGCATGGACGCGGGTGACGTGATGGTGCTCGATGTGGCGGGAGAGTGCAGCGCCTACGCGGCCGACATCACGCGTACCATTCCCGTGAACGGTAAGTGGACGGCGAGGCAGAAGCAGGTTTATCTGATGGTGCTGGGCGCGCAAGAGGCGGTGATGGCGGCGGCCAAGCCCGGCGTGATGCTCAAGGACCTGACCAAGGTGGCGCGCGATTACTTCAACAAGCAAGGCAACGGCCCAAACGGCAAGCCGTGGGGGACTTACTTTACCCACGGCGTGGGCCACCATATCGGACTCGATGTACACGACCCCTTCGATCCTGAACTGCCGCTTGGTGAGGGGGCTGTCATCACTGTCGAGCCAGGGCTCTATGTGCCCGAAGAAAACATCGGCGTGCGGATCGAAGATATGGTTTTGATCACCAAAGACGGGGCCAAGCTGCTTACGGCGGCTCTGCCGCGCGATCCCGACGAGATTGAGCGGAGGATGAAGCACTGAGTCTTCAGCGTAAACAATACGCGTTTCTCGCTAGCCTTCTGAGCTTTTGTTTCGCGCTGGCCTTGCTGTTTGGCTGGTCGCGCGCCGCTTCGCAGCTTGACGGGCAGGCCTACGATTGGCTTTTCTCCGTCAATCGCCCAGAGAACTGGAAGCCGAAGGCGATGCTCCTCGCTGTCGACGAAGGCAGTCTGATCGAGATCGGCGGGGCGAGGAATTTGCGTCAGACCCTGGCCGAGGCGCTCGATCAAGTGTGCGCCGCAAAGCCTTTGGCCATCGCTGTCGACTTGATGCTGTCGACGAGTGAAGACCCCAAGTTGGACGCGGCTTTAGCCGCCTCCTTCGCCAAGTGCCCCAGTGTCGTGCTGGGCGCGGACATCGTACGCGACGGCAGCCAGTGGGAGGAGCCAGCGCCTATTTTTCGCAGGGCCGCCGCTTCGCTGGGCCATGTGCACGCCGAGCCGGATCCGGTGAGCCGGCAGATCTCGCTTGAGAAAGCCGTTGGCGTCAAACGCTATTGGGCCTTGGCGCTGGAGGCCTTTCGCCTATCCAAGCAAGCGGGGCCAATTCTCGAGACGCCCGACGATTTGGACGTCGGTTTGACCAAGATTCCTGCGCCCCGTTCCACCGCTCGCGGCGTCTACATCCGCTATTCCCCGTCGCCCATTCCACAGGTGACGCTGAAGGAATTGAAGAACAATCCCGCAGCGTCGCTTCTGTTCAGCGGCAAGGTGATCTTTGTCGGCTATACAGATCAGAGCGCGGCACGCGATCGTCTGACTACGCCCATGGGCCAGTTGATGACCGGTGTCGAGATCCACGCCAATCTGTTTGAGACGCTGCAGCAGGGCGTGTTTCTGCGTGACGCGCCGGTCAGCCTGCCGGTGTTGTTGACGCTGGCCGCCGTCGCTGGCGCGGGTCTGATCTTTGTGTTCCTCAGCGGATCGATCGCTTGGGCGGCTGCCGGCGCTTGGCTGGCATTCATCCACTTTGCACCGCAGTGGCTCTATTGGAACGACATTGTATTGCGGCCCGCCATGCCGCTGGCGGGCATCTGGCTGGCTACGATCTGCTCGGCCAGCTTCCACTACTTTGTCATCCGCAAGCAATGGAAGAAGAGCGAGGCCGACAAAAATCGCTATCAGCAGGCCATTCATTTTGTAACTCACGAGATGAAGACGCCACTTACAGCGATCCAAGGCTCCAGCGAAATCATGAGCCGCTACAAGCTCAACGAAGATAAGCAGAAACAGATCGCCCAGATGATCCATTCCGAATCGAAGCGACTGGCCGGGATGATCCAAACCTTTCTCGACGTCGAACGACTGGCCGAAGGCGAGATCGAATTGAAGCGCGATTCCTTTGTCTTGAGCGACGTGTTACTGGCGGCTCTCGACCGCGCCCGTACTTTGGCCGAGCGCAAAGAGATCGTAGTGAGTGTCGGCGCAATCCCTCCGGTGCAGCTTCTTGGCGACCGTGAGCTTCTGGAATACGCTTTTTACAACTTACTCAACAACGCGGTAAAGTATTCGCCCGAACATACAGGAATCGAATGTAACTGCTCGATTGATGGCGCAAAGGTGCGAGTCGCCATTCGCGACCAGGGAATGGGCATGGAACCCGCCGATCTCAAGCGTATTTTCGATCGCTTCTATCGGTCCAAACGCGCCGAAGAGAGTGGCATTACAGGCACGGGCATCGGCCTCAGCATCGTCAACGAAATCGTGAGCCAACATGAGGGCCGCATCGGTGTCGAGAGCGAAGTGGGGAAAGGCAGCGTGTTCACAGTAATTTTGCCGATTCGTGTGGGCGCTCGGCTAGACTCGGAAGTAGGCAATGCCAATCAGCGCACCGTTACTGCTCGTTGAAGACGATACGAGCGTTCGCACTACTTTAACCACGTTTCTCGACCTGGAGGGCTATCAGGTGGACGCCGTGTCCAGCACCCGCGCGGCCATGGAAAAGCTGCTGAGCGCTCCCTACCCGATTGTAATCAGCGATATCTACCTGGACGAGCGCACGGGGCTCGATGTTCTCCGCGCTGCCAAGGAGGCCAGCGCCGAGTGCCGGGTGATCCTGATGAGCGCCCGCGGCAGCATGGAGACCGTAATGGCCGCCACCCGCGGTGGGGCTTTCGAATATCTTGCCAAGCCCTTTGAGTTGGACGACCTGTTGCACGCCATCCAAAAGGCGGAGGCTGAGATTGAAGGCGCGGCCAGCCTGGATCGCGAGACCGGCATCGACGACCTGCCGGAGACCGAGATGATCGGCAGTTCCACACGAATGATCGAGATCTATAAGACCTTGAGTCAAGTGGCCCCCACTGACGCGAGCGTCCTGATCACCGGTGAAACCGGCACCGGCAAAGAGCTGGTGGCGCGCATGATCCATTCCAATTCCAAGCGCCTCATCGGGCCATTTGTGCCCGTCGATTGCGGCAGCATTGCGCCATCGTTGTTGGAGGCGGAATTGTTTGGCGCGATGAAGGGCAGTTACACGGGCGCGGATCGCGACCGCACCGGCGTCTTTGAGACGGCCAACAAAGGCACCGTGTTTCTCGATGAAATCGGAGAGATCGATCCGGCATTTCAGTTGAAGCTACTGCGCTTCTTGCAGGAGCGCGAGATCCGCCCTGTGGGCGCCAATCGCGCCAAGCCGGTGGATGTTCGCGTAGTCGCGGCCACCAATCGCGACCTGCAGAAGATGGTGGAAGAAGGCAAGTTCCGCGAGGACCTTTGGTTCCGTCTGAATGTGGTGCGGATCCACTTGCCCCCTCTGCGCGAGCGGCGCAGCGACATCCCGTTACTTGCGCATTTCTTTCTCAAGAAGTACAACGAGCGCTATGACTTGAACGCGATATTGACGGCAAGTGGGCAAAAGTTACTGAGCGAATGCCCCTGGCCCGGTAACGTGCGTCAGTTACAGCATTTACTGGAGCGCTTAGTCATTCTGGCACCCGGCGCGAGGATCGATTCCGATGCGATTGAAGACGCCCTGCGCGAATCGAGCGGCGAAGAAACCGTCGCCACCGACACGCTGAAAGACACCGAGCGCGAGCAGATCCTTAAGGTTCTGGAAGCCACGGGCAACAATAAAAGCCGCGCCGCAAAGATACTTGGAATTGAGCGCAAGACTCTCTATCGAAAGCTGGAGCGGATGGGAATTCTCTAGTTGGTGCGCGCGTAATAACCGGTCTTATGGCGAAAGCTTAGATCGGCGGTCTTGGAGCGGATGCGCAGCTTGCGGAAGCCCGCCTCCGTCATCGGCTGGCTGCTTGTGTAAGCAAGGTCATAGCTGGCGCGCAGCATATTGGATATCTGCTGGAAGGCCATTTTCAGATTGCGCCCTTCCGCGGCGTCGAAATCAAGCCCGCCACTTTCATTGGCAAGCCGCGTCATCACTGAGCGCCCGTATTTATTGCGCGCGGTCCAGATTTTGTCCTTGCGCAGTTCGGTATAGCGCAGCGAAAAGATTGTGGCGCTATGCTCTTGCGCCGCCTCGATTGCGTCGAGCAGGTTGTGCGCGCTGGCGTTCTCCTCGCCGTCGGAAAAAAGTAGGATCGAGCGCCGGCCTGTTTGCCCCGCCATCTCCTTTGCCGTGTGGTAGACCGCGTCGTAAAAGGCTGTGCCGCCGCTGCGGATCTCCGGTGGGCCAAGACGCGGGAGCATTGAGCTGTTCTTGGATTTTTGAAATTCCTTGAGTGCGTCGTCCAGATGTTCGGCTTCCTCGTGAAACGGCGAAGCGACGCGGATAGAAGCACCGAAGCAGACCAGCATCGCTTGATCGCGCTTAGTCATGACAGTGCGCAGAAAGTCGCGCAGGTCGCGGCGGTGTTCGTTGAGAAACTCGCGTTGCGAGCTGGACATGTCGGCGATGACGGCGATCGAGAGCGGCGAATCCGCCGCGCGGGAGAAGAAAGAAAGCTTCTGCGGAATCCCGTCCTCAAATACTTCTATGTCGTCGGCGGAAAGGTTCGGCATCCAATGCCCGCGCGTGTCCTGCGCAGAAAAGGGCACGTTGACCAGATTGACGTCCACCTTGATGGCGTCTTGTGCTTGGAGGGCCACCGGAGTGAGAAGGAAAGAGCGGCGAAGCATACAGAGATGAGTACGCACGTTCTCGCCTCCCGGTGGCGAGAAATCTTACGCCAATATCCCCTTCACAACATTTCCGTGTACGTCTGTCAGCCGGAAGTCCCGGCCCGCGTACTTGTAAGTCAGCTTGAGATGGTCGAGCCCGAGCAAGTGCAGGATCGTGGCGTGCAAATCGTGGAAGTGAACTTTGTTCTCCACCGAGTAGTATCCGTAATCGTCCGTCGAGCCGTAAGATAAGCCCGGCTGCACTCCGCCCCCCGCCATCCACATGGTGAACGCCTCCGGATTGTGATCGCGCCCATCGGAGCCTTGGGCGGTGGGCGTGCGGCCAAACTCGCCTCCCCACAGCACCAGCGTGTCCTTCAATAATCCACGGCTCTTGAGATCCTGTAGCAGCGCGGCAATCGGCTTATCCACTTCGGCCGCGTTTTGTTGATGGTCGCGCTTCAGGTTTTCATGTTGATCCCACTTATAGGTGTGGCTCACCTGAACGAAGCGCACGCCACCCTCAGAGAATCTGCGCGCCATCAGACACTGTCTGCCAAAGTCTTCCGTCACCGGATTATCAAGGCCGTAAAGCTTCTTGGTCGCCTCGGTCTCTTTGCTTAAGTCCTGCAGTCCCGGGGCCTCGGTCTGCATGCGGAACGCAAGCTCGAAAGATTCAATGCGACCTTCAAGCGCGCGGTCGGCACCAGTAAGTTCCAACTGCTTGCGATTGAGTAACTGGCTGTAATCAATTTCCTGCCGTTGAATCTGGCGTGGGGTCTCCGAATTGGTAATGAAGGGAATGCGCGCGTCTTTGCTGGCGATTCCCACCGATCCAATCGACGTTCCGGCGTAGGGTGCGGGCAGAAACGCCGACCCGAAGTTATTCGCTCCGCCGTGGGATTGAGTGGGGCAGATCGTCAAGAATCCGGGCATCGAAGAGTTCTCCGTCCCCAAGCCGTAAGTGACCCACGAACCCATGCTGGGTCGCACAAAAGTATCGGAGCCCGTGTGCAATTCCAGTAGCGCGCCCCCGTGGCGCGAGTTGGAGCCGTACATGGACTTAATGATGCATAAGTCATCGACGCACTTGGCGATCTCCGGGAAGAGGCTGCTGACCCAGGCACCGCTTTGGCCATACTGCTTGAAGCTCCACGGCGATTGGAGCAGGTTGAAGGTCTCGCTCGACACTACCTTTGGCCGGGCGAAGGGCAGCGGTTTGCCGTGATCGCGCTTGAGCAGCGGCTTGTAATCGAAGGTGTCCACCTGCGATGGACCGCCGTGCATGAACAGAAAGATCACGCGCTTTGCCTTGGCTGGAAAGTGCGGAGCTCGCACATCCAGCGGGCCGCGCGGCTGCTCCGCGCCCAGCAGACCCGCCAACGCTAATCCGCCAAAGCCGGCGCTTGAAACGCGCAGCAAATCACGCCTTGCGAGCGTCTTGTTCAGGTGTGTGTTCCAGTGCGGGTTCATGGTTTGCCTAATTCAAGTAGATAAATTCATTTGTCGCCAACAGTGACTTACAGAAGCTTTGCCATGCTTTGGCTTCGTCACCCTGCCAATCCTTGGCGATCGAGCCGATAAAGGTCAACGCTCCGTCGACCTCTTGCGGCGTGGGCGGGCGTGACAGCGCGCGTTCGTAGGCCTGACGAATGCGGCCCTGGTTGTCCAAAGTCTTATCGGCTAAAAGTGAGTCCGCCATTGTTTTGCTGTGCTTCAGGATCACCGAACTGTTCATCATGAACAGCGCCTGGGGGGCTACAACGGTGGAGTCGCGATCGCCGTTGGACATCGTTGGGTCCGGTAAGTCGAAGGCCGTGAAAACTTCGTACATCGAACTGCGCACGACGGGCAGATACACGGCGCGGACCGGACGATCGTAGTCGACGCTGCCGCCCTTGGCTGTATTGGCGACGTAAGCACGGTCCTTATATGTGAGGATGCTCCCAGGGTTCTCGATCTTCAGTCCGCCGGAGGCGGACATCACCGCGTCGCGAATCGCTTCGGCCTCCAGCCGCCGCCGCGGCATCCGCCAAAGGAGTAAGTTCTCGGGATCCACTTCCAACGCTTTTGCATTGAGCGCACTGCTCATCTGATAGGTGTTGGTCAGCATCATCTCGCGATGCATCGCCTTGATGGACCATTGCTTTTCGATAAAGCGCAGGGCAAGCCAATCGAGCAGAGGTTGATTGGTGGGTGCCTCGCCTAAGCGGCCGAAATTATCAACGGTGGGTACAATCCCCCGCCCAAAATGATTGCGCCAAATCCGGTTCACCATGACCCGACTGGTGAGCGGATGATCAGGCTGCGCCAGCCATTGCGCCAACTGCAGGCGACCGCTGGTGTTGGCACCGAGCGGGGCCTGGTTCCTCCCGGCGATTGCCGTCAAGAATCGGCGGGGCACTACCTCGCCAAGAGTCCAATGGCTGCCGCGATTGTGGATCGGAATGTCTTCAATCTTGTCGCCGTCGGCCACGCCCATCGCGCGCGGCAGATCCGGTGTGGCTTTTTCGAGATTTTTAAGCTGGGCATCGAGCGTTTTCAGTTGAGCCTTGGCCGCTTCCGAGTAATATCGCTTGGCCCCGTCCGGCGCGGCAAAGGGTCCAAACTTCTCGCCCAGAAGATCGACATAGATTTTCAGTTTAGGGTCGTCTTTGCGGGTCAAAGCCTGCTGAAACAGCCCCTCAAACTTGGCCGCCAGCGCGGGTGTTTGCTCCTGCGTCTCCCATTCGTAGAAAGGCGAGGACGGCGCACCCCTGGACCGATCGAAGTACTCTATCAGTTGCTCAAGGATGCTTGGGTTGACCTTGTGCAAGGCCGCGATCTGGACGGTAGTAAGTGGGGTTTCCTTGCCGGTGTGAGGCGATAGGAGGAGTTTTTCAAACTTAGGGAAGTTCTTTGCATGCTCCAGGCGAATCGTGTTCTTGCCTTTCTGCACCGGCACGATTGCGAGATAAGTCCAACCCGGAACCTCGGGTGAAGCGGCCCGGTTCTGCACCGGCGGCAGGCCCTCGATCATCCATTCGCCGTTGACGTAGACGTCTGCAGTTCCGTTGCCGCGCTCTTGGTCGAGAACATCCAATTGGTATTGGCCGGCGGTGGGAGCCTCGAATGTGAAGTCAACCGTTTTCGTTTCCGACTTGGGTGGCGAAACAAGACTGATGCCCTTGGAGGATGATTCCGCTGGTGCGATCTGGATTTCCTTATCGTGCTGGAGGCGCGCCGCGGCCAGCAGATACGCACCCACTCGACTCTTTGCGGCCATCGTCAGCGTCTCGTTCTCGGCCTTGGTTAGCTTTCCGATTTCCTTGCGCTGGGCCTCGATCTTTGCCTCGTGCGCGGCCAGTTGGTCCCGCTGCTCCTTTGGCGCGAGGACGTACTCATGCCATTTGGCGACCACCTTGAAATGGTCCATTGTCTTTGACGATTTGAAGATGCCGGCCAGCGCATAGTAATCGGCGGTCGGAATCGGATCGAACTTATGGTCGTGGCAGCGCGCGCAGCCGACTGTCAGACCCATGAACGCGCGCGAGGTTGTGTCGAGTTGCTCGTCGACGATGTCCATTTGCATTTTCACGGGGTCGTCTTCGGCCAGCATCTTGGCACCGAGACTCAGGAATCCGGTAGCGGTCCAACGCTCAATGCTGATCTTGAGATCGCCAGCGTCGGGCAGCAGGTCACCGGCAAGTTGTTCAGTCAGGAACTGGTTGTAGGGCTTGTCCTTGTTGAACGCGGCGATCACGTAGTCGCGATAACGGAACGCGTTTTTGTAGACCAGGTTTTCGTCCAGGCCGTTGGAGTCTGCGTACCGTGCAACGTCCAACCAGTGGCGGGCCCACCGCTCGCCATACCGGGGCGAGGCCAGAAGCCGATCGACGACCTTCGCGTAGGCTTGCGGCGAACTGTCTTCGAGGAACGCGGTCACTTCAGCCGGCGTTGGAGGCAGTCCTGTTAGGTCGTATGTCGCCCGCCGGATCAGAGTTCGCTTGTCCGCCGGCGCGACCGGCGCAAGGCCCTTCGCCTCCAACGCGGAAAGGACAAAGGCGTCAATCGGCGACTGCGCCCACTGCCGATTTTTCACCGCAGGAACAGCCGCCGCAGCGGGCTTTACAAATGCCCAGAAGGCCGTCGGAGCAGCCTGGGGTGCGGTTGTGCCGAATGGCGCGCCCATCGCGATCCATTGGGCGATTACGGCGGCCTCAGCATCTTTCATCTTCGGCCCTGGCGGCATTTTCAGCGGGCCAGCGGTGTGCATGACTACTTTCAGCAGCAGGCTGTCGGCGGGATTCCCCGGTACCAGTGATGCCCCGCGCGTGCCGCCCTTCAGCATTGCCTCGCGCGTGTCCAACCGCAGTCCGCCCATGATCGGTTGGCTGGTCGCGGAGTGGCAGCCTAGGCATTTTTGGATCAGGATGGGACGGATGTTTTTTTCGAAGAACGCCGTCCCGTCCTCTTGTGCGATCAAAGGCGAGATCAATCCGAAAATCACGATTCCAACCTGGGCCAGCATGTAGAAAGCTTATCATTTGCATTATTGTTGAATGATGACTCGTCTCCTTCTGCTTCTCCTGCCGGTCGTCTTGTTTGCCCAGGTACCCCGCTTCACCAATCCACAGCGTCGCGGGCTGCTAGCCCGGATTTCTCACCAGCACTTCTAGACGTGCCCGTCGGCGGAAAAAGCGAAGGGGTGGCGAAGCCTCAAAAAACGCAGAAATCGACTTTTGTTTGTTTGCGCATACTTACGGCCAGGGGCTCCCCTCAGGGCGACCCCTGTTCTGGTTTCCGGTTCGAAGTTGTCAAAGATCTGGGGTCTGGCCGAGTCAGCAACGCAAGGCAAGATGAGCTTGCCGGAACACGCTTTGCATCGGGTAGGAACGCGGCAGCGAAACCCAGATCTTGCGCGCCGTGACGCGGATCGTCGCGGCGATCTTGAGCAGCTTGAGCCGCAGCGTCTGCGGCTGTGCCTTGGCCAGATCCGTACCTCCCAGAGCCTGTTCCCGCAAGCCCCGGAGCAGCGTATAGGCGAACGTAGACAGATACAAACGCAGTTGGTTGCCACGAAAGCTTTCCGTGCTCATGCGGTCGGCGAACAGCGTCATCTGATCCTTGATCCGATTCTCCATCTCGCCCCGCGCACAATACAAGCGCTCATACAGCGCACGGCCTTCATGCTGTTCCGGCCCAAGGCTCGTCACGATGAAGCGCGGGTTCTCTTTGCCGGCAATGTACTCGGCCTTGGCCACCACGCGCCGCCAGCGGCTCCATGTCTTCGACACCGTGCGGTAGCTAAACTCGCTGAACACTCGCGTGGCTTCTCCCGTCTTGCTGAAGCCTTCGCGCGCCTGTCTCATCGGCTCATCGATCAATGCCCGCAGCGTTTTGTTGCGCGCCAGGCCCAGCACGTAGTCCACCTGGTTCTGCTCGCACCACAGCAGCAAGCCTTCCCGGCAGAACCCGCTGTCGGCGCGCACGATGATCCGCACTTCAGGCCATTGCCGCCGCAAGCGTTCCACCACCGGTGCCAGCTCTTTCCAGGACCCCGCGCTGGCATCCTGGTTGGCGGGCCGCAGCCGCGCCCGCAGCACCTGATTGCCACTCATGATATACAGCGGCAGATAACAATAATGTCCGTAGTAGCCATGAAAGAAGCGGCTCTCCTGGGTGCCGTGCAGCGGCAGATCCGTCGCATCCAGATCCAGCACAATCTCTTCTGGAACCGTGGC
>JANXUM010000356.1 GCA_025356215.1 Bryobacter sp.
CCGCCGGGTGCTCTCGATACCAGAGGCTCACCCGCGTCAGCAATCCCGCCCCCATCAGCGCCGCAATCGAAAACCAGGCGATCGCCCCCTGCCCGCGCGGCGCAACAACGACGGAAGCCAACAACGGCCCCAACGCCGACCCCGCGTTCCCACCCACCTGGAACACGCTCTGCGCCAACCCGTGCTGCCCGCCCGAAGCCAGTCGCGCCACCCGCGAGGCCTCCGGATGAAACACCGACGACCCCAGGCCCACAAACCCCGCCGCCACCAATAACCACCCATAACTGCCCGCCACCGACAACAGCAACACTCCGCACAGCGAAAGTAACATCCCCACAACCAGGGAGAACGGCTGCGGCTTACGGTCCGTATAAGTCCCGACAAAGGGCTGTAACAACGACGCTGTAACCTGGAAAGTAAAAGTGATCCACCCCAACTGTCCAAAGTCCAGCCGGAACGATTCCTTCAACAACGGATAGACAGCCGCAATCAGTGACTGAATCACGTCATTCAGCAAGTGACTGATACTGACAGCCGCCAGCACCGGCACGATCACCTTCGAATTCTTCAAAGCGACCCCAGAAACGACTCTCCCAAGGTCATCTTCACGCCAAACGCCTCAGCCACCGTCTTACCAATATCGGCCAACGACGCCCGCGTCCCCAGCGCTTTGCCCTCCCGGCCCGGCGCGTAAGCCAGCACCGGAACGTACTCGCGGCTATGGTCCGTCGAAGGCGTCGTTGGGTCGCAACCATGGTCCGCCGTCAACACCAGCAAATCCCCTTCCCGCAACGCCCCGGTCAGCGAAGGCAACCAGGCATCCACAGCCTCCAGCGCCGCCGCATACCCCTCAACATTGTTCCGATGCCCATAGAGCGAATCGAAATCCACCAAGTTAGTAAAAATCAATCCTCGTTCGATATCCCCCAGCGCCGCCACGGTCTTCGTCATCCCGTCGGCGTTGCTCTTGGTCTTATCGTAACTGCGAATCCCCCGCCCCAGAAAGACATCGAAAATCTTACCGACGCTATGCACCGGCACACCCGCCGTGTCTAACTCGTCCAGTAACATCCGCGGAGGCGCAACCGCGTAATCCTTACGATTCGTCGTCCGCGCATACGCCCCCGCTGGGCCGTTAAACGGCCGCGCAATCACCCGCCCCACCTCCAGCGGCCCGATCAGCATCTTGCGCGCGATTTCGCAGATCTTATACAGCTCAAACAGCGAGATCACGTCTTCATGCGCCGCGATCTGGAACACACTGTCAGCGCTGGTGTACACGATCGGGTTCCCGGTCCGCACATGCTCGTCACCCAGTTCCGCCATGATCTCCGTCCCGCTGGCCGCCTTGTTTCCGAGCGTCCCCCGCCCGATCTCGGCCTCAAACTTGGCCATAAAATCAGCAGGAAAGCCCTGTGGATACAGCGGAAGCGGCTTCTCAAGCACAATGCCCACCATTTCCCAATGTCCGGTCGTCGTATCCTTCCCCGGGCTGCGCAAAGCACAACGCCCAAACGAAGCCAACGGTCGCTCCACCGGCCCAATGCCCGTCAGCGGCTTGAGATTCCCCAGGCCGAGCGAAGCCAAATTCGGCAACTGCATCGGACGCAACCGCGCAACATTCCCCAGCGTGTCGCTTCCCGGATCGTCGCCATACGCTAGCGAATCCGGCATCGCCCCAATCCCCACGCTATCCAACACCACCCAAACCACTCGTTCAATCTTCATTCCGGTTTCTTCCGTGCTTCCTCAAACATCGCCAACATCCGCGCCGCCCGCTCCCGCGCCATATTCAAGTAACTATCGTTCTTGGCAACCCGGTTCAACAGCGGATAGTACAACTCAAAAGCCACCAGTCGCTTCTTATCCCACGCTGCCTCTAAATGCAGTAGCGCCTTATCCACTCCCAACCGCTCAAACTTAACCGTTCGCTCCAGGTCAAAGTACAGGTTCACCGTTTCAACCATCTTCTCGAACCAGTCCTGCAGCGCCTGCGCGTCTAAGTCCTGCGAGTAATTGAAACTAACTTCGTGCTTAACCGCGCCGTTTGTGTACCGATAACTCTTCTCCCCCATCCGCGCCACCGGCAACCCGCTCTCCAGCTTCTTCTGAAAGAAGTCCACCTTCGCCGCCAGCCCCCAAACCGCCTGCACCTCGTCCGGCATCAGCTTAAACTTCACCGGCTGATCGTCCTCGGCGCTCTCCTTGTAGATCGCCTCCCCGCTGGCCTGCAGCACGATCTCCATGTACTCGGGCTTCGATTTCGGAAAGCTCTTCGAATAGAAAATCGTCCCTTCCTGCGCCAGTACGGGCAGCGCCACCAGCATCCATAACAAGCGATTCATACTCTTCTCATTGTCGCTCGACAAATCGCCGCCGCCAACGCGTCCGCCGCGTCCTCCGGCGGCATTGTCTCCAGACCCAACAACGCCCGCACCATCAATTGCACCTGCGATTTCTCCGCGTTTCCATAACCCACCACCGCCATTTTGATCTCTCGCGGGCTGTATTCATGCACCTCCATCGGCGTCTCCCGCGCCATCACCATCGCCACGCCGCGCACCTGCGCCAGCTTCAACGCGCTCTGCGAGTTCTTCGCAAAAAACACTTCTTCAACGACGGCCTCCTCCGGCCCATATTGCGCGATCACTTCGCGCAACCCCCGCGCGATCACGCACAGGCGATCCGCCATCGGCTCCCGTGCGTTCGTCTTCAAAACGCCGAAAGCGATGGCCGCATGACGCTTGCCATCGCTCTCGATAATCCCGTAGCCCGTTCGTTCGGTGCCGCAGTCAATGCCGATGATTTTCAAATCGCTCCTACGCCATCGCCTCCATCGCGCTCTCATCCGGCTCGAAGTTCGTGTACACGTTTTGCGTGTCATCGTAGTCTTCAAACTGTTCCAGCAACTTCATCATCGCCGGCACGTTCTTCGGGTCCAATGCCATCGTGTTCTTGGGCACCATCGCGATTTCGGCACTCATCGTCGGGATCTTCGCCTTCGCCAGCGCCGCTACTACCGCGTCGTGCGCCTCGGGCGCGCTCAGAAGCGTCCAGCTATCGCCGCCATCCTGCACGTCATCCCCCCCCGCCTCCAGCGCCAATTCCGTCAACTGCTCTTCGTTCGTCTTGTCGCCTTCGATCAGAATCTGGCTCTTGCGCTCAAACATCCAGGCGACGCTGTTCGGTTCGCCCATGTTGCCCCCGGCCTTGCCGAACATGTGGCGAATTTCGCTCACCGTCCGCACACGGTTATCCGTCGCGCATTGCACGATGATCGCCGCCCCGCCCGGCCCGTAGCCCTCGTAGGAGACTTCCTCGATCGTCGAGCCTTCCAGCTCGCCGGTGCCGCGCATGATCGCCCGCTTGATATTGTCCGACGGCATCGACACGGCCTTGGCCGCCGTCACCGCCGTGCGCAGACGCGCGTTCGTTTCCGGGTCGCCACCGCTGCGCGCCGCAATCAGAATCTCTTTGATCAGGCGCGTGAAGACCTTCCCGCGCTTGGCGTCGATCGACGCCTTCTTGTGTTTGATAGTGTGCCATTTGGAGTGGCCTGACATAATGGAAAACCTTCTATCAGTATCCTATAGCAAAGACTCTAAACAACTGTGGACCTATCAAACCGTAAAAACCTCGTGTACATCATCCTCGCTGGCCTTTTCGTTTCCAACGCACTGTTGGGCGAGATTCTCGGCGGCAAGCTGATCCAGGCCGGTGGCTACATCATGAGCCTCGGTGTCATCCCCTGGCCGGTCGTCTTCCTCACAACCGATCTCATCAATGAGTACTACGGCCGGGACGGCGTCAAACGCCTCACCCTCATCACAGTCGGCCTGATTCTTTACGCCTTTGTGATCATCTTCATTTCGATGGCCATCCCCGCCGCCGGGGTCTCGCCCGTCAAAGACGACGCCTTCAACGCCGTCCTCGGCCAGTCCCTCTGGATCATCGCCGGCAGTGTCACGGCCTTCCTGTGCAGCCAACTGGTTGACGTCGCCGTCTTCTGGCTCTTCCGCGACGCCACCGGCGGCAAAATGCTCTGGCTCCGCGCCACCGGCTCCACCGCCGTCTCCCAATTGATCGACACCTTCATCGTCCTCGGGATCGGCTTCTGGCTCCCAGGCAAAATCCAGACCAAAGACTTCCTAAACCTGGCCTTCACCAGTTACACCTACAAGTTCGGCATCGCCGTCGCCTTGACGCCGCTCATCTACGTCGCCCACAACGCGATTGAACGCTACCTCGGCGACAGCCACCATCACAGCTACACGCCCAGCAACCCACCGATCGTCGAAGCTTAACTCTTCCACGCTCGCAACGCCCTCGCCATGCGATCGACGTACTGTGGTCCACCCAGTAACTGCGTCTGGGTGAACCACACCGCCTCCCCGCACGCCGCGCGGTTCACCGGGCAATCGTTTTTCTTGCGCCACCTCTCAAACAGGCCTTTGCCGTAGGCAAACTGGTAACCACGCGTCTCAAACGTGTTTTTCAAAAACGGCTCGTCCTGCAAAGGCGTGTAGCCACCCGACGCCGACACCCCGCTCTTACCCATGTGCTTTAAAAATTCCGTGCGGCTGCGCCCGCCAAACTTCGCCGCCTCATAACGGAACATGTACAGGTGATAGGCGTTGCGCGTGCATCCCCTGCCCACCGGACACGGCGTCAACCCCGGCACCTCCGCCAGCAAATCGTCCAGTCGCTTGGCCGTCTCCAGCCGCCGCGCCCCTTGCTTGCCGATCCGCGCCATCTGCGCCGTCAGCAGTGCGCCCTGAAACTCCGTCAATCGCAAATTCGCGCCCGAAGCCTCATAGTGAAAATCAACTCCCGGCTGCGTTCTCCCCCGCGAATTGTTATGAAACGCAAATGCCCGCTCCGCCATCGCCGCATCGTTCGTCACAACAGCTCCGCCCTCGCCCGAATTCAGATTCTTCGATGCCTGAAAGCTAAAACACCCCAGCGCCCCATGCCCACCGACGTGCCGCCCCTCCCACTCCGCCAAGTGCGCCTGCGCCGCGTCCTCAATCACCGGGATTCCATGCTTCTTCCCGATCTCCAAGACTTGCCCGAGTTCCCCCACGCCCCCCGCCATATGCACCATCACAATCGCCCGCGTCCGCGACGTGATCTGCTCGGCCACTCGCTTCGGGTCCATTTGTAAACTCGCCGGATCAACATCGGCAAACACCGGTACGGCGTGAAAGCGCAGCACCGCGTTTACCGTCGCGATAAACGTGTATGGCGGCACAATCACCTCATCCCCAGGCCCGATGCCCAACACCCCCAGCGCAACCAGCAGCGCCGAAGTCCCGTTTGCCACCGCCAAACAATGCGTGGCCCCGGTCAGTGCCGCATACTGCGCCTCAAACGCCGCAACCGCACTCCCGTTGCCGCGCCCCCACTTGCCGCTGCGCAGGACAGCGCTCAGCCCCGCTTCTTCGCTGCCATCAAACACCGGCCAAGCCGGCGGAGCGTCCAGGGCCGCGCCGGGCTCGGCGGCAAGTGTCAAAGCGGGCATGCTTACAAATTGGCGTCTGCGCATGGGGTAATTCTAGCTGAGAGCGGCCTCCTAAAAAAAATTCGCCATCGTCATTGCTTTTTCACATACTCTACCCGCATACTAAGAGGTTTTCCTGCCTACTTGGGGATTGCTCGGATGAAAGTACGAATTCTGTACCACGACCACTGCTTCGACGGGGCTGCTAGCGCGGCCTTCTTCAGCCGTTTTCTCAAACAAACCAGCCACCCTGACGCCGACTACCTCTACACCGGCATGGCCCACACCGCCGACCAACTCTTTGCCGAGTCCATGTTCGACGGAGACCTCAACGCCATCGTCGATTTCAAGTACTCCCCAAACCCCAAACTTACCTGGTGGTTTGACCACCACCAAAGCGCCTTCCTGACTCCGGAAGACGCCGACCACTACCAAGCCGGCAAAAATTCCCTCCACTTCTTCGACCCCGGCTATCGCAGTTGCACCAAGTTCATTCGCGACATCGCTCGCGACCGCTTCGGCTACACTGACACCACTTTGGACGACTTGGTCAAATGGGCCGATATCATTGACGGCGCCCAATACGCCAGCGCTCATGAGGCCGTCGAGCTCAGCGCTCCCGCCACCAAACTGGTCCTGGTAATTGAAGCTGTCAAGGGCTCTGAAATGGTGCAAAATATCATCCGCGCCATGCAGACCATGACGCTGGACGAAATCGTGGCGCTACCGGAAGTTGCCGCCGCCTTTGCCCCACTCTACGAGCGCCACCTGCGCTCACTTGACATCATTCGCGAACAAGCCTCCACCTCGGACGGCGTCATCTTCTTCGATCTCGTCGGTAAGGATCTCGAAGGCTACAACAAGTTCGTGCCCTACTATCTCTTTCCCGATTCCACCTACACCGTCTCGGTGAGCGAATCAACCTTCCGCACCAAAGTGAGCGTCGGCTCCAGCCCCTGGGCCAAAGAGGTCAATCACAATCTAGCAACCATTTGCGAGCGTTATGGCGGTGGCGGTCACCCCCGCGTCGGTGCCATCAGCTTTCCTGTCGGTGCGGTGGACGCTGCCCGCAAAGCCGCCAGTGAGATCGTCGAAGAACTAAGCTCCTAGCTAGTTCCCCGACATCTTCGCCATTCCCTCCATCAACCGCAATACCGCAGGCCCCAAGGTCACCAGCAGCACGCAGGGGAAGATCAAGAAGAACACCGGGAATACCAGCTTGACACTCGTCTTGCGAGCTTGTTCTTGCGCCATCTGCCGCCGCCGCGTCCGCGTGTACTTTGCGTGATTCCGCAGCGCCGGGCCAAGCGACGCGCCGAAACGATCCCCATCTAGCAGCAAGTTCGTCAGCTTCTTCACTTCCGCGTCGCCAGTGCGTTGCGCCAATCGCGACAAAACCTCAGCCCTCGAATGTCCCGCGCGCATTTCCAGATGCGCCAGCGATAATTCTTCGCTCAAGTCCGGGTACACCTGTCTCAGTTCGCGGCTCGTATCCAGCATCGCGCTGTCCAGCCCTTGTCCCGCCTCCAAGCTCAACACGAGTAAATCCAATGCCGCCGGCAAAGCCTGGCGCAGCCGTTGCTGCCGCCTGCCTTCCATCGCCTTGAGCGCCCGCTCTGGAATCATGTAGCCGATCCCAGCCCCTGCGACAGCAAAAACGACAGCCGCAACCGCGTCCGCGTCCATGCGCTGGCCGATCACAAAAAACAGTAACGCAACCGAGAATGCGCACACTGCCTTGATTCCAAAAAACGCCTGCAGAGCGTCCGGTTCCCGATACCCCGCGGCGATCAAAGTTCGCCGCACCGGACTCCCCAGGTCACTCGAAGGAGGCAGGATGCTTCCGATCCTTTCCAGCGTCTGCCGGATTGGCCCGTCCTCTTGGTCCAAATGGATGTTGAACGCCGTCTCCACCACCGGTGCCGGTTCGCGCAAGAACCAATAACCACCACCCAGCACCGCAAGCAGCACAAAAACAAAACAGCCCCCAATGAGCAATATTTCCATACTCATCGCCTCATATCCGGATATCCAGAATCTTGCGGATGACAAAGTGCGCCGCAATCAGGAAGATCACCGCCGCCACAATCATGTATCTGCCAATGACGTGGTCCCTCAGGATGTCCAAATACCCGGGAGCCGTCGAGTTCAACATCACCGCAATTCCAATCGGCAGCACCGTCAATACCGCACCGGTCAGTTTGCCATGCGCCGAGATCGCCCGCACTTCCCCGTCAAGCGAACTGGAATCGCGCACGCCTTCCGAGATCCGTCCCAAAATTTCATGCAGCTTCCCGCCCGTCCTGCCTTGCATCCGCACTGCGGCCACAAACAGGCTCACGCTCACCAGCGGGACCCGTTTCACTAGATGTTCGAAAACCTGATCCCAGCTCTGCCCCAAGCGCCACTCCTCCAGCAACAGCCGGAATTCGCCACTCACCGGTTGCGCCGCTTCATTCGCTACCAGTTCAATACCTGCGGAGAGCGCGTGCCCGGCGCGCATCGCCCGTCCCAATGAATCCAGCGCATCGGGAAAATTCTCCTCAAATCGCTCAAAGCGCAGTTGCCTCTTGGTCCGCACATAGAAAAACGGCGCCAACATCGCCAGCACACCGCCGCTCACAACACCGATCATCGGCAGCCAAGAAACCCGCGACAACACTACCGCCATCGAAGCGCCAGCCAAAAGCATCATCGCCGTAAATCGACCGACCGACCACGGCAATCCACTCTCGGCAATCAGCCGCCGCAGATTCGGCACAAACTCAAATCGCTCCAGCAAGCTGGCCCAAAAGGAAATGCTGGAGACCGTCTCCGTGCGCAACAACAAAGGCTCAACTTCGCCAGAGTCCACATTGCCAGAATTTTCCGCAGCGCCCTCAACCGCCATTTCCGGATTCATCCGCGCGGCGGCAATGTAGAGCCCCGCGACGACAAACCCAAAGGTCGCAAGGAAAATCATCAGCAAGAGCATCGTCGGCGGCATCCGGCCTCCTACTTCGACCCAACCGGAGTAATCAGCAACATCAACTCGCCGCTAGCTCCCTTGCGCCCGGGCAACAACCCGCTAACCACAGCCGTCTGCGTGGCTCTCAGTTGAACGTTCGATTCCACTTTCCGCGTCGAGGTCGACCCAGCCTGCGCGGAGCTTGATTCCGGCTGAATCCGCAAATGCACTCCGCCCTCGTTCTGGCCGCCCATCGGCTCCACACGCACACGTACCGAGGATAGGTCGGCACCCTTCCAGGAGAACTCCCCCGAGCGGTCGGCGATTATCCGCGACGTCGCCAGCAAAGTCGACTTGCCAAGCTGTCGCGACTCGCCCACCTTCACCGACAATACTTCGCTGCCCGCCCCCGGGGCGTAACTCGACAATTGGTCTGCGGCCACTTCCAACAGCCTCATCTCTAACTCCACCGGCTTGCTCGGTGGCACAGTGGCCGCAAAGCTGCTCGTCACCACTGGCTTCGGCGCGGCACCCAGGCTCAAGAGTGACACCGTGCCAAGCGAATGTAGCTTTTGGTCAACCTGATTCCGCAACACAACCCGCAGCCGCGCTCCAGCGTCGGCAACGCTCAATCTTTCCGCGTCTTGCGGCGTGCTCAACACAGTCAAAACCGCCCGTCCCTGCAGCCCACCGTTCGGCTCCGCTGACGTCACATTAAAAACAGTCGCGTTCTGCAGCAGCGTACGCAGTTCCAAATCGGTCTCCCCGTTTCGATTGCGGTTAATCAGCGCCTGGACATCCACTCTGTCTCCCGGATGCAGCATCTGCACCACGCTCGAGGAGT
>JANXUM010000381.1 GCA_025356215.1 Bryobacter sp.
CGCGATGTCATCGTAAGCATACGCGATCTCCCGCCCGCTCGGATACCGCTCCTTCCACAAAGACCCGTTCAACAGATATTCATAGCCCGCCAAGCTGTCCGTCCCAAAGCGGTATGTTGCCCCCTCCGTGATCTGCCGCGACCGCGTCGGCCTACCCATCGCGTCAAAGCTATCCGTCGCCGTCACCGTCCCGCTCGCCGCCTCCACCCGCGTCAAGCGCCCCTTCGGATAACTCGTAACCCCAATCTGCGGGTTGTGCGCGTCATAGCTGTACGTTACGTTCGGCGTCGTCACCCCGTTCGGCTCCTTGCCGGTACTACGGGATCTTCTGCCTTCGTCACACAAACATTCCGGCAACGCCGGTGCGATCAACGCGTTAGCGGCGAGGGTACCCCGATGCGAGGCCAGCGCAAAGCTCTCAACCCCCTGACGCGGTCTTTCATTTAGCAGCGCGGCCTTGGGAACATTGGCGAAGGCGGGTAGGCACAAGGCGGATAAACAAAGAAACACCGTTTTTGCCTGAGCCGCCATGGAGGCCAGTTTACGTTATTCGTCGTCTTCATCGGCAAGCTTGTCGAGGAGTTCCCACTTCTCGCGTTCGAGCTTCGCCGGGTGCGTGGCGCGGTGGATCTCCTGTAGTTGCCGGATCGCCACATGTGTGTAGATCTGCGTCGTCATCAGATCCGCGTGGCCGAGCATGGCCTGAATGAAGCGGATATCCGCGCCGCCTTCGAGCATCAACGTCGCCATCGTGTGCCGGAAGAGATAGCACGCGCCGCGCTTGCCGATGCCGGAGACATCAAGGTAAGTTCGTCCGTCATCGCTCCGAGGCCTATCGCTAATCCGCCGCCCCCGAGGGGCGGAAAAAGGAGCGGTCCAAGTTCTTCTAAGAAGTTCTAAAAAGTTCCAACACCCCGGCCAGCATTCCAAGAAGTTCTAGATATTTCCAAGAGTTTCTAAGTGGCGGCTTTTTCACAGTCCCTCCGGCAGCCAATGGCCCTGGTAGTGGAAGATAAAGAGATTCCTACAAAACGATGGCGTTTTTCGGGGCTATCATCTGCCTTTGCAAGGACTTGCCGATGTGAGAATGAAAGGCCGCCGGTATGGAAGTTTCCTATATCGTCCAGACCTGAGTTCCACCACCCTGATAGTGGAACACTAAGAAGCCTACAGATGCGGGGCCGGATTTTCGGACCTATCTCTCGCAGCATCAACCACTTGCGCTTACGGGTCCATGCCTCTGGCATGCCGAGACTATCCGCCAGCCAAGGCGCCCAGCTCGGGGTGACCTGTCCCTACCTTTTTCAGCCGCCACAGGCGGCTTCCGGGGACTTTCGGCTATACAACGTTACCGGACGGTAACCTATGTGGCTGGTGCGGTTTCCGGCGCTTCGCTCACATCGCCATGGTTATCCGCGCCGGTATCCTGTTGGTTTGATTGAGGCACGATTCGGGGCGTTTCCGGGTAACCATCTGATCCCAAATGGTTACTCCATATTACCTTCACGACCGAGGAGCGCACCAGTTAGAAAACGGTTCAGCGCGACCAAGGCACAAGGTTCCTTCATGGTGCATCTCAATCAGCCAGCCCTGGGCCTGGCAGAATACCAAAACGTCGATGGACGTCTCATGTTCCTCAAAGATTTCCCGAGCTGTTCTCGTGGCATCTCCGAGCGGCATCGCCAAAGATGGGCATAGTGCATTTGCCCACATAACGACAACCGGTGTCGTGGCGTCAAACTCACTCACCAATTTCTCAAAGGCAAGCACCAAGTCGTCAAGCTCCGTCCATTCCGTGCACTTGTGGGGAGTCGCTTTGGCCCAATCGATCTGCGAGAACCCCCAGGGAAACGACTTTTCGGTCCAATCGATCAGGGCCTTTTCCTCAGAGGACTTTGCATCCACTACGCGGTACTGGATCTGTCGCCGAGCTAGAGCCTTAAGGACGCCCGGAATATGAACGCTCGGGCTTGTGCTCATTGCCCGACATTCCTCTCCAGAAGTTTCTTGACCTGTTCCTCGGTCGCCTTGAACTCAAAAGAGTACTTCGTCTTTCCAACAGTTACATTGATGTGGGCTCCCTTCTTAGGATCGAAATCGATCCGAAACGCCTTGAAGACCCCGTCGACTCTGGCAGAGAAGCCCGTAACGAGGCCCGCCAACCCGCCTTGCTTTCCAACGATCTCGGTTCGAGCAGCAGATCCCAGTTCGCCAATCGCTTTCAACCCAGCATTGCGGGCCTGATCAAATGTCTCATTCGCGACTCGAATCTCCTTCGATCCGCCCGGAATCAAGAGCGCTCCCATGGCCAGCATCGTCCCAGCGCCATTGTTCTCCATCGCGTTTCGAGCGACTGAACTTACCCCGGTCGGATCAGCCATTTCGTAAACATCAGCCAGCTTGTTAAGCCGATTGCCTGCTTCCTTGGTAAATGCGACCGCTGCTTCATGCTCGTTGAAATAGGGACCAGAAGTCGGACCGGATGACACGCTGGGATTGGTCACAGAATCAACGCTGCTGACGGGTTGGAACATCGCTGACAGGTATCTTCTGGCATCAGCTAGCCACGACTCTATTCCTTCCCGCCCGTCCGGATCAACCAACCGCAACGGGTTGTTCGTCACATAAGAATAGCGATTCCAAGTCTGAGGGCTATCAACCCTCCCGCTCCGCAAAGATGGATCCGGACTCGTAAACCGCCCCTGCGCCCCCGCCAAGTACCGAGCCCCAAAGTAATCCAACCCCGTCTCGGCATCCCGTTCTTTGGAGGTAAACCGCTGCGCCGGCGTGATTCCCGCCGTAGTGAGCGTGGCCGTACTCCGGTAACTCGTATCGCCGCCGGTCAATTCTCCACCGAACGGAAAATAATCAAAGCGCTTCAGCGCATTCGTTCCATCCGTCACCAGCCGCGTGCTGCCCAGAGGATCGGCATGGAGGTAGGAGGTTCCCGCTGTTTCGACGATCCCGCCATACTCCGCCGCCAACTGCCCCATCGCGTCGTACACAAAAGTCGTCCCGCTCGCCGTTCCGGTCTTCTTCACAACGCGCCGGCCCTCGCCATCGTAGTCGTAAACCGTCGCGTCCCCAGCGCTCGGCGTGCTGCTCCTCAAACGCTCCTCAATGTCGAACAGCAGATTGCTTCTGCCGTCATAAGCCAACTGCCCGCCCGCA
>JANXUM010000452.1 GCA_025356215.1 Bryobacter sp.
TGATGGATACTGAACGGGATGAGTGCCCATGAGGACGATTTCGGCCTTCACCCAATGGGTGAGCAAGAAGAAGACTTTGACAGCTATCCGCCACTGCAGAAGTTAGACACCTTTGGCGGCATGATCGAAGTTCGCTGGGAAGAGGACGCCGGGGTAAGCATGCACGGCGGTTTGGCCTTCTTCATCGAGTTCCTGAAGGTGAGCGGGATCTGGGAGAAGTTCGTTGAGGAGTGCCCGCTGAAGTATGTCTCACCGAACGCCCCGAGTAAGTCGGAGATCCTGGGCACGATCTTACTCAGCGTGTTGAGCGGCCATCGGCGCTACTCTCACATTACGGGAATGCGTGGGGACGATGTGCTACCGGAGTTGCTGGGCATCGAGAAGTTCCGTAGCGAAGACAGCGTGCGGCGGGCCTTCGAAAAGCAGAACGAAGAGGCGCTCACCCTGTGGATGGACCGGCAGATGAACGAGACCTATGCGGCGTTGCTCGATCAGCAATGGGTGCTCGATCTGGATGCGACGGTGAAGACCTTGTATGGCCGTCAGGAGGAAGCCCGCGTTGGGTATAACCCGATGAAGCCTGGGCGGCCATCGCACGTTTATCATGCGATTGTGCTGACGGCGGCGAAGTTGGTGTTGAACGTGGACGCCGAGGCGGGCAACCGCATTGCGAGCACTTACTCGCAGCCATCGTTGTGGGGATGGCTCGAGTCGCGAGAACGCAAGGACTGGCCAACGCTGGTGCGTGGCGACATCGCCTATGGCAACGAGGAGATGATGGCGGGATGCGAGCAGCGCGGGCTCGCGTATTTGTTCAAGCTGCGGCAGACGCAGCGCGTGGGGCAAATGATTGGCAAGCTGGCGCGGCAAGGCAACAAAGCGGCGTGGAGCCATGCCGGGCAAGGCTGGGAAGGCGTTGAGCAAGAGTTGCAGTTGCAAGGTTGGACTGTGGCGCGACGGGTGATCGTGTTGCGGCGCAAACTCAAGGGTGCGCCCACGGTTGAGCCGGATCCGGCGCAGCCATCTCTGCCTGGGCTGACGCTGGAACACAAAGGCGGCGAGTGGTATGAGCATGCCGTGCTGGTGACCGACTGGGCTGAGCGCGAGTTACTGGCCGTAGCGCAGATGTACCGGGACAGGGCGGGGGCCGAGAACTTGTTCGATGAGTTGAAGAACCAATGGGGCTGGACTGGGTTCTCGACGCAGGATCTGAAGCGGAGCCAGTTGATGGCGCGGATGGTGGCGCTGATCTACAACTGGTGGAGCATCTTCACACGGATGGGCACAGGGCCGAAGCATGGCGAGGCGATTACGACGCGGGCGTTGTTTCAGCAGGCGATTGCAAAGAGAACCAGACACGCCAATCAGACGCGGTTGAGTATCTCCAGCTTGCATGCCAAGGCCAAACAGGCGGCCAACTTACTCGGCCGGATCAGCCAGTGGTTGAAGTTAGTTGTCACGCCTGCGGAGCAGTTACAGGGGGGTTCCGCTTGGGAAGGGATGCTACGTAAACTATTCGAGGACTTTGGAAGGTTTGTGTTCCAGGCAGAACCGCAGAAGGGGGCGCTGGTGGCTGTCAAATGCCGAATTTAGGGTGATAGATCCGCTTCCCATCAAACGACGGAGTGTTCTGGCTCCAAGTCTTCACCGGCGGCCCCAGATCCCCCCCAGCACCCTCCCCAACCCGGAACTAAGACCCCAAGCCAAGCGCCGCCGCTTCAGCGCTCAGTACAAGCTGAAGATCCTCGCCGAAGTCGATGCGGCGGCAGGCAGTGGAGCCATAGGCGCACTATTGCGCCGGGAAGGGCTTTACTCCTCCACGCTCACAAACTGGCGCAAGGAGCGCGATGCCGCCATCGTGCAAGGACTGAGCCCACGCACCCATAGCCCCAAACCGCAACTCGACTCAACCTCGAAGGAACTCCAAGCAACTGCGCCGCGACAATGAGCGGCTCACCGAACGGCTGCGCAAGGCTGAGATCATCATCGACGTTCAAAAAAGAAGTGGCCTTGCTCTTGGGCCGGACTCTGGCTACGCCGGACCCGAAGGATCTGCTCTGATGGCCGCCACAATCGGTCTCGCCAAGCAGGTTGGCGCCAGGTCAGCCTGCCACAGTCTCGGCATTCCACGAGCTTCGTTTTATCGCCACCTGGCTCCACTGCATGGTCCCCGTCCGGCGCGCCCCAAGCCTCTGCGGGCACTCAGCCTCCAAGAACGAGCAACCGTCCTTGCCCTGCTCTACAGCGAGCGTTTCCAGGACCAGTCGCCAGCGCAGGTCGCCGCCTCATTGCTCGACGAAGGACCATATTATTGCTCTTCGCGCACCATGTGCCATCTGCTCGTCGCCGCAGGTCAATCCCGTGAACGCCGCGATCAACTCACCCATCCTCCCTACCAGAAGCACGAACTGCTCGCCACGGCACTTAATCAGCTTTGGAGCTGGGACATCACCAAACTGCTCGGCCCAGCAAAGTGGACCTACTTCTATCTCTATGTAGTGCTCGACGTCTTCAGCCGCTATGTCGTCGGCTGGACGATCGCCCATCGCGAAAGCGCGGCGCTCGCCGAAATGCTCTTCGCCCCCACCTTGCGCAAGCAACGCATCGAAGCTGGCCAACTCACCGTCCACGCCGACCGCGGCTCGTCGATGACATCCAAGCCAGTCGCCTTCCTGCTCAGCGATCTCGGCGTGACCAAGACGCACAGCCGCCCGCACGTCTCCAACGACAACCCTTACTCGGAAAGCCAGTTCCGCACCATGAAATACCGGCCCTCCTTTCCCGCCCGCTTCGGCTCCATCCAGGACGCCCGCGCCTTTGCCGTGGACTTCTTCGCGTGGTACAACGAGCAACACCATCACTCCGGCATCAGTCTCCTGACGCCTTCGGCATTGCATCACGGACATGCTCCGGCCATCCTCGCCCGACGCCAAAATGTCCTTAACGAAGCCTACCTCACCCACCCCGAACGCTTCGTCAATCGCCCTCCTAAGTCCCATCTCGCCCCAACAGAGGTCTGGATCAACAAGCCGCCAAAGAAGGATGAAAATACTCCTTAAACTCCAAAGAAGAGCGTCTCAAAATCGTTGACACGCGAACGTGTCAAAACTAAGGTTTAACGAAAGGGGACAACCCGAATGCCACTCCCTGGGCACGGAGGGGGTTGCAAAAAATATTCAAGGAGGGAACATAACGATTGGCGATCTCGTTCGTTCTATTAACAGAGAGAGACGGAGAGCGCTTTTGAGTTCTGCTTTCCCTTAACCAAAGGATTCAGAAGCGCTCTCTCGAAATTCTCCGAAGACGCGTCGTAGCGTGTCTGAAATTTCTCCCACCGTAGCATGTTCGCGCGCCGAATTTAAGATGCGCGGCATCAGGTTGGCTCCATCGCGGGCGGCCAGTTCTAAATCTTCCAAGCTCTTCTTCCACGGCTCGATGCTACGGGTTGCACGGACTTCTCGCAGGCGGGCTACTTGCGCTTTTTCGATTTCGGGGTCGATGCGGAAGACAGGCGTAGGACGGGGCTCGGCTTCGGTGAATTTGTTGACACCGACGACGATGGCTTCGCCGGTCTCGACGCGCTTTTGATAGTCGTAAGCGGCGTTTTGAATTTCGTTCTGCACGAAGCCGCGCTCAATGGCGGCGAGGGTGCCGCCCATTTGATCGATGCGGGCGATGTAGGCCTCGGCTTCGGCCTCGAGGCGGTCTGTGAGTTGTTCCAGATAGAACGAGCCACCCAGAGGGTCGGGTTCGGCTGTGACTCCGGTCTCGTGGGCGATGATCTGTTGGGTGCGCAGGGCGACGCGGGCGGACTCCTCAGTGGGGAGGCCGAGGGCCTCGTCCATGCTGTTGGTGTGGAGGCTCTGGGTGCCGCCTAGAACCGCAGCCATGGCTTGCAGGGCGACTCGTACGACATTGTTAACGGGCTGCTGGGCGGTAAGCGTGGAGCCGGCGGTTTGGGTGTGAAAGCGAAGCAGCATCGAGCGCGAATCTTTGGCGCCGAAGCGGTCTTTCATGAGACGGGCGTAGAGACGGCGGGCGGCGCGGAACTTCGCAATCTCTTCGAAGAAGTCGTTGTGGGCGTTGAAGAAGAAGCTGAGGCGGGGCGCGAAGTTGTCGATGGGGAGACCGGCGGCGAGGGCGGCTTCGATGTAGGCGATGGCGTTGGCGAGGGTGAAGGCGATCTCCTGGGCGGCGGTGGAGCCGGCTTCGCGGATGTGATAACCGCTGATGGAGATGGTGTTCCACTCAGGAAGTTCGGCGCTGGCCCAGGCAAAGATGTCGGTGATGATGCGCATGGCGGGGCGCACCGGGTAGATGTAGGTGCCGCGAGCGATGTATTCCTTGAGGATGTCGTTTTGGATGGTGCCGGAGAGCTTCTTCCAATCGGCACCTTGCTGCTCGGCGACGAGGGCGTACATCGCAAGGAGGATGCCGGCGGTGGAATTGATCGTCATCGAGGTGGTGATCTTGTCGAGAGAGATCGAATCGAAGAGCACTTTCATGTCGGCGAGGGACGAGATGGAGACGCCGACGCGGCCGACCTCACCCGAGGCGAGTGGATGGTCGGCATCCATGCCCATTTGGGTGGGGAGATCGAAGGCCACGGATAGGCCCGTGGTGCCCTGCGCGAGGAGATAGCGATAGCGGCGGTTGGATTCCTCGGCGGAACCGAAGCCGGCGTACTGGCGCATGGTCCAGAGGCGCTTACGGTACATGTCGGGATAGATGCCGCGAGTGAAGGGGTATTGGCCCGGAGGTGGGAGGGGTTGGGCCACGGGAGTTAGGACTTGCCGATCTTGCGGGCCTTGAAGTAGCTCTGTAGACCGTAGGCCGCCATCACCAAAAAGGCCACGCCCATCAGAATGAGCCGAAAGAGGCTGCTTTGGTCGCCCTTAAAATCGTAGACGCCCTTGGCGAAGCTGGCAAGAATTGCGAGGGCGAAGACGGCAAAGAAGAAGCCGATGAGCTCATTCCACAAAATGTGGAGGGGCCGGATTACGCCTGGCATGAAAGCCTGAAGGAAACGTCGCATACGCCAGAAGTTTCATGCTAACAGAGGGGCGATGCCGCCGATAAGAGCCAATGGTATTCTGTGACTGAAACGGCATGGACGAGAATCTCAAAGAGTTGATGCAAGAGCTTGGCAACGCGATTAACGAGTCCCTGTCGGATTCGGATCGGATTGCGGGGGCAATCGGGGATATCAAGCGCGCGGGGTACGACGTATTCCTGGTGCTTGAGGCGACGATTGGGTTTAACAAGCGTGAGGACGACGAAGAGGGCGGCGTGCGCGCGCCAATGCCTGAAGAGTTTGAGGCCATGGGGAAAATGAGCTGGAACTCGCAGGACACGAAGTTCCTGAAGGCGCTGAAGATCTCGCTGGACGAAGATCCGCGCTAGGTTCACCATCTTTTTGGAGTTGGCCGCATCCGTACAAGGGAAATGCGGGGAGTTAAGAAACAACATCTGCCGGAGAAGCTTTGTCTGGTGTGCGGCAGACCGTTTGTCTGGCGCAAGAAGTGGGAGCGGGTTTGGGAACAAGTTCTCTATTGCAGTGACCGGTGCCGGGGCATGAAGAAGGGGCGCGTATGATGAGACGCGACTTTGGCAGCCGCGAGGAATTGGCGGCGTATCTTGAGGGGGAGTTTCGCGAGGCGGCGGGCCGAGACTCTCAGGTCAGCCCCATCGTGGGTGGGCGAAAGCAGGCTGAGCGATTGCTGGCGCGGATTGACCCGCCAAGGTACGCCGCTAGCCGCAACTATCTTGACGGGAATGTGTCGCGGCTGTCGCCTTACCTACGCCATGGCGTAGTGACGCTGCGACAGGCGACCGAGACTGCATTTTCGAAAGTGAAGGACCGGATGCAGGCAGCCAAGTTTGTAACCGAGCTGGCCTGGCGGGATTACTGGCAGCGGCTGTACGCGGCCATGGGACGCGGCGTTTGGGAGGATCGCGAGGAGTTGAAGACCGGGTTGCCGCCCGGGGCTTACGCCAAGGAGTTGCCGGGGGACATTGCGGAAGGTCGAACCGGTTTGGTTTGCATCGACGCGTTTGTTGGGGAATTGCGAGAAACGGGTTATCTGCATAACCACGCGCGGATGTGGTTTGCGGCCTACGTAGTGCATTTTCGAAGGGTGCGGTGGCAGGCGGGGGCGAAGTTCTTTTTGTCGCACCTGCTGGATGGAGACGTGGCGTCGAACCATCTTTCTTGGCAATGGGTGGCGAGTACGTTTTCGCACAAGCCCTACTTTCACAATCGCGAGAACCTTGAAAAATATACCGATGGCCGGTATTGCAGGGTATGTCCGTTGAAGGGGAAGTGTGACTTTGAGGGGAGCTACGAAATGCTCGAGGAGAAGTTGTTCCGATGAGTGAGTTGATTTGGCTGCACCCCGATTGTTTGGCGGCGGATAACCCGGCGTTTCAGAAGTACCCGCAGGCGAAGGCGCTATTTGTGTTTGACGAGGCGGAGATCGCCTCGGAGCAATGGACGCTGAAACGGATCGTTTTTCTGTATGAGACTTTGTTGGAGCTGGAGTGCGACATTGAGCGGGGCGATGCCGTTGAGAAGTTGCTGGCAACGGGTGCTTCGAAGCTTGTGACGGTTGCGAGCGTGAGCCCGCGATTTCTTGAGTTGGTGACTAAGTTGAAGGCAAGCGTTGAGGTGGAGATTCTGCCGGCGGTTGCGTTTGTGGACTACCGCGGCTCGCTGGACCTGAAGCGGTTCTCTCGTTATTGGAAGCGCGTGGAGCCTGTGTTGTTTGGGTGATGAAGTATCAGGTGGTTTGGTTCAAGCGAGATTTGCGGGTGGAGGATCACCGGCCACTGGTTGAGGCCGCGCGGCGGGGGCCGGTGCTGCCGTTGTTCATTGTGGAGCCGGAGTGGTTGAGCTCGCCGGACTTTGATCCTTCCCATTGGACCTTTGTGAGAGCGAGCCTCGTTGAGTTGGACCGGCGTTTGCGAGAAATGGGGCAGGGCCTGGTTGTGCGCTATGGGGAAGCTGTGGATGTACTGCGGGAGCTACCGATCGAACAGCTTTGGGCCCACGAGGAAACCGGCAACTGGGCAACCTATCAGCGTGATCGACGGGTGCGCAAATGGGCGAGGGAGACGAACACTCCGTTTACCGAGTTTGCGGCGAATGGGGTGGTGAGGCGGCTGAAGAGCAGAGATGGTTGGTCGCGAAACTGGGAAGCCCGCATGGCGGAGGCGATTGTGGAGGCTCCAGGCAGGCTGGACGCCTCTGTTGAAGCCACGGGTATACCAGAGCTTGCTATTGCCGCAGACCGTCGCAGCTTGGCCCAGCGTGGCGGAGAGCGGCAGGCGCAGGAGACCTTGGACAGCTTTTTGTCGGGGCGGGGGGTGCGGTATCACATGGAGATGTCCAGCCCGTTGACGGCGGAAAGCGGTGGGAGCCGACTGTCACCGTATTTGGCTTACGGCAATCTATCGACGAGGCAGGTGGCACAGGCGGCTCGGCGACGACGGGCGATGATTGACCCGGCGGAGCCAGCGACATGGAAGCGGGCGTTGAGCGCCTTTGACGCGAGGCTGCATTGGCGTTGTCACTTCATGCAAAAGCTTGAGGATGAGCCGCAGGTGGAATTTGAGAATTTCGCGCGGGCCTATGACGGGATGCGCGAGCCGCATTGGAACGAGGAGTGGTTTGCGGCCTGGAAAGAGGGCCGGACGGGTTACCCGTTTGTGGATGCCTGCATGAAGATGCTGGAGCAAACGGGGTGGATCAACTTCAGAATGCGGGCGATGCTGGTGAGTTTTGCTTCGTATCATTTGTGGCTGCATTGGCGGGAGCCGGCGTTGCATCTGGCCCGGTTGTTTGTTGATTACGAACCGGGCATCCATTACAGTCAATTTCAAATGCAGAGCGGCACCACGGGGATCAACACAGTGCGGATGTATTCGCCGATCAAGCAACAACAGGACCAGGATCCGGAAGGCGTATTTGTGAGGGAGTGGCTGGGGGACCTGACCGACTACCCCGCTCCGATCGTGGATCACAAGGAAGCGATTGCGTTGGCGCGGGCGCGGATTGGGGCGGTACGGAAACTGAGCGGGAGCCGGGCCGAGGCGCGGCAAGTGGTGAAGCAGCATGGGAGCCGGAAGCGGACTCCGGCGCGGAAGAAGGCTAGCGCCAAGAAGAAGCCAAGCGATCAGCCGAGCTTGTTCTGAGCGGCGGATTGCCACTAGGCGAGGAGTTCGCTATATACGGCTTCTGTCAGGTTGGCTGTCCGCTCCCAACTGAATTGTTTGGCTCGGGCCAGGCCCAGTTGCATGAGGCGGTGCCGGAGATCGGGATCGCAGAGCTTTGTCAGCCCGTCGGCGATTGCGTCGGTGTCGGTGGGATCGATCAGCAGCGCAGCATCGCCAGCGACCTCCGGCAGAGCCGAGGTTGTGGATGTCAAAACCGGCAGGCCGTGGGCCATGGCCTCAAGGACCGGCATGCCAAAGCCTTCATCGAGCGAGGGGAACGCGAAGATGGAAGCTTGGCGGTAGAGCTGTTCGAGTTCATCATCGGGGACGTAACCGAGGAGGCGGACGTTGGACGGCAGCGTCGTGAGCATCTCGTCGGCTGCGAAGCCTTGTGCGCCGGCAATCCACAGTTCCCAAGGCGAGGGCATGGCGCGGAAGGCTTGGATGAGACCGGAAGTGTTCTTGCGCTTCTGGATGGCACCGACCGTGAGGACGATGGGCTTGCGCTCGGAAGCTAGTGCGAGCGAAGTGGGAAGCAGCACGCCGTGGGGCACCACGCGAATTTGGGCGCGCGGATAGCCGAGGTGTTCGACCACCTGGTCGGCGGTGAACTGGGAGACGGCGATGATGCGATCGGCGTTATGCGCGGCTTGGCGGGCCTGGGCGGCGAAGCGGGCGCGGAAGTCCGGCGTTGAGTATTCTGCACTCAGGACGAATAGATCGTGGAAGGTGGCGACGCTGGGGCAGCGCTTGAGCCGGGGCAGACGCTGATTGAGCCCGTGAAAGAGATCCACACTGGGAGGCCAGGAATCGAGCAAAATACTCTTGGGCCAGGGAGCGCGCAGCAGGCGATGGGGCCGGTAATAGAGGCGGGTGCGGAGGCGCGATTGGAGACCGGCGATGAGGTGAAGCGAGTATTTGCCGACGCCGCTGAGATTGGCGCCGAGCGAGTACGTTGCGTCGAGACCGATTAGTGGATCAGCGAGGGGATGCTGGACTGGTAGGCGGTTTCGCACGCTGGGTCGACGGGGCTATTCTCCCATAGGGCGTCTTCGGCCTGATCCAGAAGAAGCTCCAAGCGCCAGGAGTTGTCCGGACCGAGATCGACCGCCGAGCGGTGGATTTGCAATTCGACGGCGGCGCCTCGTTGCTGGGCCTTTGCCTGGAGGCTGCTGGCGGCGGCGGCCAATTGGGCTGAGAGGGTTGCCGAGTCGCGATCGGGGCTAAGCAAGGCGAAGCGGCCACGACCGATGTAGGCGAGCAGGTCGGCGTCGCCGGTGGAGGCGCGGATCATCTCGGCGGTCTCGACAAGCAGCCACTCGACCTCATGGCGGCCCCCCAGATCGCCTACGGCGTCGAGATTGGCAAGATGGACCAGGCCACACGAGGCGGATGAGGCGCAGCGGCACAGGAGACGGCAGTAGGGCTCACCCAGTTGAACGAAGCCGGTGAAATTGAGAAGGCCGGTCAATTCTTCGCGCACGCTGAGACGGCGGAGGCCGGTGGCGATACGATTGCGCTCCATGGCGCAGCGGATGGCGCGGCCAAGGGGAGTGCAGTCAACTTCGTGCTTGACCAGGACGTCTTGCGCGCCTTCTTGCACAAGGCGGACGGTGAGGGCGGGATCTTCGACCTGGGTGAGGACAATGATGGGTGTTTGCGGTGCGGCGGCCTTGAGGCGCTGGAAGGTGGCGAGGCCTTCGCTGTCGGGGGTCCAAAGGTCGGCGAGGATGACATCGAAACTGATGTCGGAGAGGAGGAGGAGGGCTTCACGGAGAGTCTCGGCGTCGCACAGCTCATAGGGGCTGAGCCAAGTGTTGCCGTATTGCAGTTCTTCGAGTTCCGCCAGGGCCTCGCGGATGAGCCCGGCATCGGCGAGGTTATCTTCGAGCAGCAGAACTCGGGTGGGTTTCTTGCGCATCGTCAGTGAAGAAGTGCGCGGGGAGGCGGATTGTTCTCAGGCTTCTTCGGCGAGTTCGTACTCTTTGAGCTTGCGGTACAGGGTGGTGCGACCGATGCCGAGGAGTGAGGCGGCGGTGAGACGGTCACCCTTGGTGTATTCAAGAGCGCGCATGATTGCCTGGCGTTCCAGCTGGGCCAGGGGAACGATTGGAAAAGGCGCGAGGGCGGGGGCGGCGGCGGTGCCCGCGCTCATGCCGAAGCTGTTGGAGAAGGGGGACATCGTGGGCTCTGAAAAGTGCGGCGGAGGCAAGAAGACCGGGGGGGGCGGTGCCTGGGGCGAGACGCGGCGGAGGCCATTGAGCACGTTGGAGGGGAGATCTCCGCGATGGAAGGCGGGGCCGGAGTTGACGGCGAGCATGTGCTGTACGCAGTTTTCGAGCTCACGGACGTTACCGGGCCAGTCGTAGGTGATCAAGGCCTCGAGCACTTCGGGATCCATGGCCTGCTGGCGGCCATAGCGTTTGAGGAAGTGGGAAAGCAGGTGCGGGACGTCTTCTCGGCGATCTTTGAGCGGCGAGAGGCGGAGCGTGACGACGTTGAGGCGGTAGTAGAGATCCCGACGGAAGTTGCCCTTTTCTACTTCTTTGGCGAGATCGCGGTTGGTGGCGGCGATGACGCGGAAGTCGGCGCGCTTTTGCGCGAGGCCGCCGACTGGGCGGAACTCCTTCTCTTGCAACACGCGTAGGAGCTTGGCCTGGAGGTCGAGAGGAAGCTCGCCGATTTCGTCAAGGAAGGCGGTGCCGCCGTGGGCCATCTCAAAGAGGCCGGCTTTGGAGTGATTGGCCCCGGTGAAGGCACCCTTGACGTAGCCGAAAAGTTCGCTCTCCATGAGCGGGCCAACCATTGACGAACAATCGACGGTGACGAAGGGGCCTTCTCCCAACACGTTGTGAATGGAGCGGGCAACGACTTCTTTACCAGTACCCGTGTCGCCAAGAATGAGCACGGGCCAGCGGCAGCGGCCCAGCTTATCGATGAGACGCTGTAGTTGCATCATCCGCGGCGAGTGGCCGATTAGAACTTTGAGGCTTTCCTCGAGGGTTGGACGCATGAAGGCTATACCTCTGACCTAGTGGCTTGGCGCCAGGAAAACTCTCCTACAAAATTTAGCAGTGAGTGCCGCTTTAGGATAGACCTCATTGGGGGCTGGCTCCTCCCTGTTCGAGGGTGGACCCAATCGGAAGGGTGTCGAGGCGCAGCACATAGCCGCGGTATCCAGCGCGTTGAAGGCGGGCGAGAAGGAGTTTGGCATCGTCTTTATTGCCCGCGCCGACGATGACGCGATAGAGGCGGGGAGTTCCGTTGTCGGGCACAACGCGGACGGGGTCAGCTTGCTTGAGGAGTTGACGGCGCAGAGCTTCGCTTCGCTCGCGGTCGGACCAGGCGGCGAGTTGCACGCCGTACTCTTCGCGAACTTGCCCAGGTGGGGGAGCGATCACCGTGAGCTTTACCGGAGCGAGGCCGGGGCCGATCATCGAGATCTCTTCAGCGGCGCGGCGAGAGAGATCGATGACGCGGCCTTGGACAAAAGGACCTCGATCGATGACACGGACATTGACGCTCTTGCGATTGGATTCATTGTCGACGCGAAGCCATGTGCCGAAGGGCATGGTGCGGTGAGCGGCGGTGAGCGCGCGCATGTCGAAGACTTCGCCATTGGCGGCGCGACGACCGTGATAGGGCTCGCCGTACCAGCTTGCGACGCCGCGTTCCACCTCGCCCAGCCGCACTTTGCGCGGGGCGGATTGAGGGGCGGCGGGAATGGAGTTGACGGTCTTTCGCTTGGCGCAGGATGAGACAAGAGCCAGAGAGGCGGCGATGAAATAGACCAAGCGAAGAGTCATTGGGAGGAGAACGAAACTCCAAAACAATTCTACTGTGAAATGTTTTAAAGTTCGAGCGCTGCTCCGCGGTGCCGCGAACTACACTTTTCTCTTGACATTATTATCGAAAGACTTTATATCTGAAGCACTGAGTCCTCCACGCGGGGACTCAAATTGATGTTAGGGAGAATGATTCGAAATGAAGAACGCAACGAAGGCAGTAGCAAAGAAGGCTCCGGCCAAGAAGGCTGCTCCGGCGAAGAAGGCTGCTCCGGCAAAGAAGGCCGCTGCTCCGGCGAAGAAGGCCGCCGCTCCGGCAAAGAAGGCCGCTCCGGCCAAGAAAGCCGCTCCGGCAAAGAAGGCCGCTCCTAAAAAGAAGTAGCCGTTGCCAGCATCCGCAAGGGTGCGAGCTAAACCTAAAACAACCACGAGCCCCGAGAAATCGGGGCTTATTTTTTTTGTAGGATCAGCACGTCGAAGCTTTCGCCGAAGGAGAAGAAGAGCGTGCGGAATTGCGTATTGCCCAATGAATACAGGGCTTCGAGCGTTTCAGGCCCAAGGGAGAGCATTGAAGCGCGCAGCGTTGTGAGTGAGGCGACACGCCAACCGACAGCGCAAGCTTCGTTCATCAGCCGATCCCAGTCGACATGCGCGGTGATGTCTTGGGTGCCGGGGTCGCGTAAGACATCATTCATCGCAACATGCTTGCGGTAACTCATCAGCGAGGCTTGCGGAAAGCGGGCCGCGAAGGAAGCTTGAAGGTATCCGTAGTCGATGACGATGTAGTGGCCGTCCTCGATCGACGACCATGCGCGCTCCAAGCAAGCGCGTGAAGATGGGCGCTCTTCACGCACGCCATCGCGAGGAGGATGAGGATGCCAAGCGAATGTTTTTTCGTGCTCGCCGACGACACATGAGACGCGCAAGAGTTCTCCGTCCTGAAGCAAGTCGACGGGCAGCGCGTCGAACAATTCATTCGAAAACAAAATTGCCGTTTTTGTTTTAGGGATTTCTCGATCGCGGTGGACGGCGACGTAGCTTTTGCCGTCAAAAGACTCGCGCAAGTCCTCGCGGCCCGCGCCGATATCGATGAAGGTTGAGAAGGTAGGATCGAGCGCCGCAGCCAGCGCGCGCACGTATGCGCCGAAGACGGGTTGGAGTTGCGCGGCAGTGTAGAAGTCGCCGTGCTTGCCGAAGGGTTGGCCGCAGTAGTAGCCGTGCTCCGGGTCGTAGAGAACCATCTCCATAAAGACGGAGAATGGCAGCGGGCCTTCGCTTTCGATCCGTTGCGCGATTTTGCGGGCAAGTTCGCTCACAAGCTATAGTGTCAATCATGAAATGGGTATTGGCTTTAATGATCGCGATGCAGATGGCTGGAGCGCAAGAAGAAGCGGCGATCAAGAAGGTGCTGGAAGACCAAACAATGGCCTGGAACCGCGGAGACATCGAAGCGTTCATGAAAGGCTATGAGAACTCGAAAGACATCACGTTTGTGGGCAAGAGTGTGTCGCGCGGATACGACGCGGTGCTGGCGCGCTATCGCCGTGACTTCGGGGACAAGGCGAAGATGGGGACGCTGCACTTTGAAGACCTGGAGGTGAAGATGCTGAGCGACAGGCTAGCGATGATTCTTGGACGTTATGTTCTGGAACGCAGCGCGGCGGGCGGCGGACCGGCTACCGGGCGTTTCACTTTGCTGGCAAAGAAAAAACGCGAGGGCTGGAAGGTATTTCACGACCACACCAGCAACTGATCGATTAGAAGGGGATGCGCGAGGCGAACTCTTTGCCGGTTTGAATCGCTTCTTCCTCCGGTAGGCCGACGATACCGCCGATGTAGGTGCCTTTAGCGAAAACAAATAGCGGACCGGCTGAGGTGTTACTGAAGTAGCCGCCGTAGGAGGCAACGAACTTGGGTTCCTTCATCTGATTTTTGATGTCGAAGATGTAGACGCCGGCTTGTTGAGCGGAGCGGCAACGGATGGTTAGAAGCTTGTAGGGCTTGCCCGCGGCCTCGTATTGGGCAAGATTCCCGGCGGCGAGATAGGATAGCCCGAGCATGGGTGCGTTGACGACGGCGATGGATTTGCGGTTGAGCGAAGGGAAGCGCACGTCCTCGGCGATGGCGCGCGGCAGATCCGGAAGCGATGGCGGTTTGGGCGATTCCGGTTGCGGCGCGGGGCCGCAGGAGAGGGTGGCGAGGATCAAGGCTGGAAAGAAGAATTTCAGGCGGGGCACGGTTGAGGGGATCATAACAAAAGACGATGAATTCTGGCTTGTGCGGCAGTTGCGCGTGGGTGCGGCGGATCGAGAACGATCGGGGCAGTGTGTTCTTTCATTGCGGGCGATCGAAGCTGGAGCCGCGTTATCCAAAGTACCCGCGCCTGCCGGTGCTGCGCTGCGAAGGTTACGAGGCTAGAAGTACTGACCGGCCTCAATCAGAAGGCGAAGAGCCTGAGGATCGTTCGTAATGCCGAGAGCGAGCATCAGCAAGATGCGGGCCTTGGGGCCTGTGAGGTTGCCGGCGAAGATGACGCCGCGAGCGCGAAGATCGCGACCGGAGCCTTCGTAAGCGTAAGTGTCAAGCACGCGACCTTGGGCGCAGCGTGTTGAGATCAAGACAGGCAGGCCGGCGTCGATGGCACGTTGAATGGCGGGTAATGTCATGGGTGGCACGTTGCCGCGCCCGGTGCCTTCGATGACGATGCCCCGGGCACCCAACTCACGCGCATGATCGATGAAGCGGCCATCGGAACCGGCATACATCTGAAAGAGGTCGACGCGGTCTTCGAGCCGCGCGGTGTCGATGGTTTGGCGGAACTTGAGTGTGCGGGCAAAGAAGACGCGGTCCTTGTCGACGATGCCCAAGGGACCGAAGACGGGCGACTGGAAGGTCTCAATGGCCTGGGTGTCCATCTTGGTGGCGTAGGCGGCGGCGTGGATGGTCTCGTTCAGAAGGACGAAGACGCCTTGGCCGCGCGAGGCTTCGTCGATGGCGACGCGCATGGCGGCGCGGACGTTGGCGGGGCCGTCGTAGGAGAGCTCAGAGGCGTTGCGCATGGCGCCGATGACGATGACGGGCTTGGGGGAGCGGTGACGGAGGTCCAGGAAGAAGGCGGTCTCCTCAAGCGTGTCGGTGCCGTGGGTGACGACCGCGCCGGCGACCTCAGGACGGGCGAGCGTCGCGTTGATTTGTTCAGAGAGATCCCACATGTGCGCGGGGGTGATCTGAGGACCGGCGAGGCGGGCGAAGTCGACTACCTCCAGATTGGCGAGCTGGGCGAGTTCAGGATCGTGCGAGAGGATTTCGGCTCCAGATAGGGCGGGGACGGCACCGCCGCGAGCGGCGTCGTGCTTCATTGAAATCGTGCCGCCGGTGAAGAAGAAAGGGACCGTTTGCATAGAGGGGGATTCCCCTGATCGTAGCCGATCGCAGCTGGGTGCTGTACTATCGAGAAAAATGAAAATTCAACTGACCGCCGCGCTCTTTTTGGCAAGCAGCCTGATGAACGGGCAAACTGGACCGCATGAGAACTTGAACAGCACTGTCTGGATGCAGCGATCGGCGGAGTACCGGGCGCTGGCGCACCAGGCTTACCAAGCGGCACGCACTTCGTTGTTGACAGCGCTCAGGGAGCCGACATGGACAGCGGCGCTGGAGCAGGAGCCGCCATTCAAGGATTTGCCGCCAGCGATTATCCTCGACCTGGACGAGACGGCGCTGGATAACACGTCTTACACCGTGCAGCAGATCGGTGGCACGCCGCACTCAGAGGATGCGTTCCAGAAGTGGGTGGACCGCAAAGAGGCGCTGGCGGTGCCGGGGGCGGTGGAGTTCTTGAAGTTTGCGCGGACGCACGGGGTTGAAGTGTTCTACGTGACCAATCGCGTTTGCGACCCGAGTGTAGCGACGGACCCAACGATGGCGGTGCTGAAGGCGTTGCAGTTTCCGGTGAATGCGCGGCGGCTCTTTTGCAAGGCGACGGTGAACGACCCATCGGACAAAGGGCAGCGCCGGGCACGGATCGCGGCCGCCTACCGCATCCTGTTACTGCTCGGTGACGACTTGAATGACTTTGTTTCTGTGCCGGCAGTGACCGGGGACTGGAAGGCGCGTGTGGCGATCCGGGAGCGTTATGAAGAGGCCAATCGCGACAACTGGGGCGTGCGATGGTTTATCGTGCCGAACCCGACTTATGGAGGCTGGGAGAAGGCAGTGGGGTTCACGGTGCAAGAGAAGAGGGACGCGCTGCGGCCCTAGCCGAGAGTACGTTAGAATCAGGCGGCAATGATACGCCGCATCTATTTAGGATTGATCCTGGTCAGCATTACGGGCCTTGGGCAGACGCTTCCGGATCAATACCGCCGACTGTGCGCAGGCTGCCACGGAGACAATGCGACCGGCACTGACCGCGGGCCAAATCTGATCGATACCCGGTCTTTGCGCTCGCAAACAGTGGCGGCGATCGCCGGGACGATCCGCAATGGCACCAAGGGTGGGATGCCGGCGTTTGCGTTGCCCAGTGCAGAGCTTGAAGTGCTGGCGGGGGCAGTGAGATCGTGGAATTCATCGGCGTTTGACGCCAAGCCCATGGGGGACGCGGCGGCGGGTAAGTTGTTTGCCGAGCAGGCTTGCCTGGGTTGCCACATGGTGCGGGGCGTTGGGGCATCAAAGGGCCCGGACTTGTCAGCGGTCGGCATTGAGCTGACGGTGCGTGAAATTGAAGAGACTCTGGCCGATCCGACTTCGCGCAAGGGCCGACGCAATGGCGCGTTTTGCCCAGGCTGGGCTTTTTGTCCCGACGACCCTTGGGGCGTGGTGAACGTGAAGCTGAAGGACGGCAAGACACTGCGAGGCTTTGCGCGGAGCCGGGGCGCGCACGATTTGCAGTTGCAAGGCTTTGACGGAAAGCTGCATTTGCTGACCAGCGCCGACTATTCCGCAGTGCATAAAGAGAAGCGCTCCTATATGCCGGCGCTTCAGGCGAGCGCCGTGGAGCGCCGCGACCTTGTAGCGTACCTGAGCACGCTGAACGGAATCCCGGAGGGTAAACAGCGCGGCGTGGCGGCCGCGATCACGCCAGCAGAACTGCGCAGCGTGCAGCAGCCGGCGGCGGGGGAGTGGCCGGGTTACCACGGGCAGCCCAGCGCCAATCGCCACAGCCCACTAGCGCAGATCAACACCGGCAACGCGACACGGCTGACGCCGGCCTGGAGCTACTCTTTGCCCCATTTGAGCTTGCAGACGACGCCGCTGGTTGTGGACGGCGTGATGTATGTGACGGGCCCCAATCAAGTGTGCGCGCTGGACAGCAGCACGGGGCGGGAGATCTGGTGCTATGTGCGGGCGCGATCGGACGCGACCAAGATTTCAGGTGACGCGGCAAAGGGGGCGCAGCGCGGCGCGGCGATGCTGGGAGACCGGATTTTTTTTGCCACTGACGATGCTCATTTGATCGCGTTGAACCGGTTGACGGGCGCACTGATGTGGCAAACCTTTATGCCGGAGTCGGCAGGGGCATTTGGCGCGACGGCGGCTCCGATGGTGGTGGGAGATTTGGTAATCGCAGGCATTGGCGGCGGCGATGCTCCGTTGCGGGGCTTTCTTGCGGCTTACAAGGCAACGACGGGCGAGCAGGTGTGGCGATTCTGGACGGTGCCAAAGAGGGGCGAGCCCGCCGCAGAGACGTGGAAGGGTAACGCCATTGAGACGGGGGGCGGGGCGACTTGGCTGACGGGGTCTTACGATCCCGAGTCCGACACGCTTTACTGGCCCACCGGCAACCCGTATCCCGACACGGACGGCACGCAGCGGCTGGGCGATAACCTTTATACGAATTGCGTAATCGCGCTGGAACCGAAGACGGGCAAGCTGAAGTGGCACTTCCAATTCACACCGCACGACCTGTGGGACTGGGACGCGACGGAGCCACTTGTGTTGGTGAACGCGAAGTTTAAGGGGCGGGACCGGAAGCTGATTTTACAGGCCAATCGCAATGGCTTTTTCTATGTGCTGGACCGAACGAACGGCGAGTTTCTGCTGGGCACGCCATTTGTGAAGCGTCTGACCTGGGCCAAGGGCATCGACCCCAAGGGGCGACCGATTTTGGCAGAGAACAGCACACCGACAATGGGCGGCATTAAGACTTGCCCGGCGGTGCGCGGGGCGACAAATTGGTATTCGACGGCTTACAACCCGATGACGAAGCTGTTCTATGTAATGGCGGTGGAGGACTGCAACATCTATCGCCAATCGGGTGACTGGTTTGTGCCTTACTCGGACCCCGCCAACCCGCCGCTCAAAGTATTGCGGGCTTTGGACATTGAGACGGGCAAGGTGGTTTGGGAAGTGCCGCAGGAGGGGGCGCCCGAGATCAATTACTCGGGCGTATTGTCGACCGCTGGCGGGCTGATTTTCTACGGCGAGTCTGGGGGGAGCTTTGCGGCTGCCGACGCCAAGACCGGTAAGACACTGTGGCACTTTAATACGGGCCAAGTGTGGAAGGCGTCGCCGATGACTTATACCGTGAAGGGCAAACAGTACGTAGCGATTGCGGCGGGCGGACACATTATGGCGTTTGCGCTTGGCGGCAACTGAACCTTAGGCCAGTTGCTTCTGCGCCGCGTCGCGAGGCTTCCAGCGATAGGCGGCGCGAGAGTTTTTGTAGAAGTACTTCTCGGCGACCGCGCGTGGTTTGGTGGCCATGTAATCCTGGACGACTTTGAGTACTTGATCGTAGGTGCCGAGCCCATCGCTGTTGGGCCAATCGCTGCCGTAGACCATGCGGTCCTCTCCGAAGACGCCCCAGAGCTCGTCGAGATGGGCGAAGTACGCCTTTGAGTCTGTGTTGAGGACACCATTGGGCTTCTTGAGGACCGCGGAGCCTTTGACGAAAATTTGCTTTCGCGCGCCCAGGTCTTTGAAGAGTTCGGCGCGCTTGGCCTTGCCAGCGGCATCGGCGGGGATCTCCATCCCGGGAAGGTGATCGATCATGACGCGCAGGTTCGGCACAAGGTCGGTTGCACGGCGGACGGCTTCGAGCAGTTGAAGGTTGGGATTGGCGACGTCGAGAATGAGCCCGCGATCAGCGAAGTTCTTTAGGCCGGCGACGAATTCCTTCTTGCCGAATTGTTCGCCCAGGATGGGGCCCCAAAGATTGCCGTAGCGGATGCCGAGATAGAGCGGGTTCTTGGTGAAGTTGTCCAACTGAGAGCTGAACTTGGGGTCGGCGGGGTTAAGGTTGCCAATCATGCCCACCATGATGGGGGCGGGCGCTTCGATGTCGAGCACCCATTGGTTGTCGTCAAACCAGGGGCTGCATTCGATCTCGACAGCGCCGACGACGTTGTGCTTCTTGGTGAGGGCGACGTAACGGTCCGGCAGCGCGGGCTTATAACGCACTGCGTCCGTCTTTGGGGGCCAGGGGACGCCCTGGGGACGGCGGGTATCGAAAAGATGGATGTGGGTGTCGATGATGGGAGTGACGGCGGCGGCCGGGGCCACGGCGGCGGCGGCGGAAACGGCGATGAAGGATCTGCGTTGCACTACAGATACGATAATGCATATGCGATTCACCCTGTTGATGATCACCGCGATGGGCATCTTTGCCGCCGACGCGCCGCAGAAGACGTTAGAGAACGGAAAGCTGAAGGCGGTGTTTTATTTGCCGGGGGCGGATGGATATTATCGGGGGTCGCGCTTTGATTGGAGCGGCGTGATCAAGAGCTTGAGCTTCAATGGGCATGAGTATTTTGGAGTGTGGTTCGACAAGTACGATCCGGAATTACACGACGCGATTACGGGGCCGGTGGAGGAATTCCTCAACGGGGACGAGGCGCTGGGTTACTCAGCGGCCAAGCCGGGCGGCAGCTTTGTACGAATTGGAATCGGCGCGTTGAAGAAGGCCGACAACATGCCGTTTGAGCGCTTTGGCCGTTATGAGCTGGTAAACCGGGGAACTCGGTCGTTGAGCGAGAAGCGGGACAGGATCACATTCCGGCATGAGTTGAAGGACACAGACAGCGGCTATGCGTACAGCTACGAAAAGACAGTGCGGATGATTCCAGGCGAGGCGGCGATGGTGATCGAGCATCGATTGAAGAACACGGGCAAGAAGACGATCGCGACCGAGACTTACAACCACAACTTTTTCATGATCGACGGCGAGCCGACCGGGCCGAACATGCAGGTGAAGTTTGGATTTGTGGCCAAGCCGGACCGCGACATGAACGCAATGGCGGGGAATCTGGCGGACGGGCAGTTGAACTATTCAAGAGTGATTCCGAAGGGGGAATCGGTGTTCACCGAGGTAAAGGGCTTTGGAGGCGACGCGAAGGATTACGATCTGCGGATCGAGAACAAGAAGACGCGCGCCGGGGTGAGGATTCGTGGGGACCGCCCGATATCGAAGTTTGTATTCTGGTCGATTCAGACGGTATTGTCGCCGGAGCCTTACGTAAAGATGGAGATCGCACCGGGCAAGAGCTTCGCTTGGTCGATTCGGTATGACTTCTACACGTTCTAGCGTGTTGTAACAGCGGGGGGCGTGGCTGAATCTTTAGGGCATGAAACAGTTTGTACTTTTGGCCGGAGCGGCGCTGCTGATGCCGGCGGCGGGGCTTGCGCAGTCCATGAACGCGTCGATCACCGGAGGCGGCGGCGACGGCAAGTGCACGATCGAAGCCAATGTCGACATGACAGCCGAGGTTGTTGTAAGCGGGACGCGGGCCACAATCCGTACGTTGAGCGGCCAAAGGGCAACGTTGCGGCGCTTTCAGTGCAATCAGCCGATGCCCTTGAATCCCGCGAACTTTCGCTTTCATGGGATTGACGGTCGAGGCCGGCAAAATCTACTTGGCGACCCAAATGGGAATGGCGGGCGGGCGATCGTGAGACTCGACGATCCGCAGGGCGGAAGCGAGGGATATACCTTCGATCTGGAGTGGAGCGGCACGAGTAACTCCGGATATGTCCCGAACAATAATTATCCTGGAGGTTACTATCCGAATGACCGTAACGCCGATGGATACGATCCTTACCCGGGCGGCAATGGCAACCGCAATGGCAACGGCAATGGAAACTGGCGCCGCAATGGGAATCAAAGCAGCAGTTGGGGCCCGACTGAGGCTGTCAATGCCTGCCAGGCGGAAGTGATCGGTAGGATGGAACGCGATGGATACCGCAATGTGCGCATTGAGAGCGGCG
>JANXUM010000482.1 GCA_025356215.1 Bryobacter sp.
CTTCGCAACGCCGTCGAGCGCGCCATGATCATCGCCGGCGAGGGCCTCGTTGAAGTCCGTCATCTTTGGTTGCCCAACGCTCTGCCCGCCTCCCTCCCGGCGCTCCCCGCAGCCGACTCCATCACCCCCTCCGCCTCGTCCTTGAACGTTTGTGTCGGCAACACCATCGACGAAGCCGAACGCACTCTCATCGAAGCCACTCTCGACCACACGCGTCACAATAAAACCCGCAGCGCCGCCATGCTCGGCATCAGCGCCAAAACGCTACATTCCAAGATCAATCAATATCGCGACCAGCCAGCCCCCCTCCACTCTCCGGAAACGTAACACCCTTACCTTTTGTTTCATTTCTCTCCGCTCCAGCCCCGCGATGGGCGGTCATTTTCGTTTGGCCTTCAGCATGCTGTCATCGCAGGTGCGAGTTTACTCGGCACCTTCAAAGGAGAATTTCTTATGTTGTGGACAATATTCGTGGTTTTGGTAATTTTATGGGCGCTTGGCATGGTGTCCTCTTACACTGTCGGTGGTTACATTCATCTGTTGCTCATCGCCGCTATCGCCGTAGTGCTCATCCGTGTAATTCAGGGCCGCCAGCCAATCAGCTAGGGCGACGCCCTAAGCAGTTACCCGTCATACTACTTACTTGAAACAACCAAAGCTTCGAGCCGGAGTAGGTCTCGAATCCGACAAAACATCCGTCCTCGCCGCTGCACACGACAATCGCTGGGTCTGGTTCGCGTCCATGGCCTTCGTGGCCGCTGCGGTCATTGCGTCCTCCAACTGGCGCGATCTGAACGACGTTTTTCCGCGCCTCGTCGCAAACCGTCTCGCGCTTGCCAACCTCACCGACCTTTTAGCCATAACGATCGACGCGGAGAGCGGCCAGCGCGGATATCTACTCACCGGAGACCAACGGTATCTGGTGCACTACCACGATTCTCTCAAGCGTTTAGCGCAGGCTCACGCCTCTTTCCGCGAGAGCTACCTTGCCCGTAATGGAAATCCTGTGCTGTTGGAAGCTTTTACCCGCGGCAGCGCGGACAAGTTCGCTGAAATGGCCGCCACGATTGTGGCGCGAGACAAACTTGGTCCCACCGCAGCTTTCGACATCGCCGGGTCCGACCGCGGTGAGGCCCTGATGGACACAATGCGTACTCAGGTTCAGCAACTCTCTCTGGAACTGGCGGCCTCTCAGAACGCCAACCTTGCCGCCGCCAAATCTCGCGGGCTGCGTGTTTTCGTAGGCACGCTTATCGGCCTGTCGGTTCTGTTCGGATCGTTTCTTTACGCACATTCTTCCCTCAAGAATCAAACCCGCGTGGCCATCGCGGCCAGCAAGGCGAAGAGCGAATTTCTCGCCAGCATGAGCCACGAATTGCGTACGCCGCTCAACGCCATCATCGGCTACAGCGGCTTGATGAAAGAGCAGTCCGAAATCAGCGGATCCCGCCAATTTATCCCCGATCTTGACCGCATCGAAAGCTCCGGCAAACATCTGCTCGGCTTGATCAATTCGATCCTCGATCTGTCGCGAATCGAAGCCGGGCGCATGGACCTGCACATTGAAGAATTCGCGCTCGGCGATTTGGCCGAAGAACTTCGCGTTCTCGTGGCCCCCATGATCGAGCAGCGCCGCAACCAGTTGCATCTTGAACTTCAAAGCCCCAATATCCGTCTCGCCACCGATCGCGAGAAGCTTAAGCAGTCTCTCGTCAATCTTCTTTCCAACGCGGCCAAGTTCACCGAGCGCGGCCACATTTGGTTTCGGGCTAAGGAGTCGCTCAATGCGGGGCGAGCTTCTCTCGCGATCTCGGTCTCCGATACCGGTATCGGGATGACGCCGCAGCAATCCGCCAAAATCTTCGACGAGTTCGTCCAGGCCGATTCCACGATCGTTCGCCAGTACGGCGGCTCGGGGCTCGGTCTCACCATCGCCCGCCGCTTTATCGACTTGATCAACGGCACTGTGCGCGTGGAAAGTGTGCCCGGCAGCGGCTCCACCTTCACGGTGGAGATTCCCCTGTCGCTCAACGCGATCGATCTCAACGCCCCTTCCACGAATGAGGCGGCACGCGATTGTCAAACGATTCTCGTCATCGACGACGACCCGCTTGTTGTCGATACCGTCCGCCGCATGTTAACCCGCGAGGGTTACGACGTGCAGGCAGCCAAGGACGGCGTTGAGGGATTGCGTAGCGCCCAGGTTTCTCACCCCGACTGCATCATTCTCGACCTCGTTCTCCCGGGCAAAGACGGTTTCCAGATCCTCACCGAACTCAAAGCCGACCCATCCACCTTCGACATTCCAGTGATCCTGATGTCGATGCAGAACGCCCAGGATCGGGGCTACCGTCTGGGCGCCGTTGACTTCCTCACCAAGCCTGTCGATCGAGCCCACCTTGTCGAGTCCCTCGAGAAGCACTGTCCCCACGGCGTTTCCAAGTCCGTCCTGGTGGTCGACGACGAAGAACTCACCCGCGCGATGATCGAACGCTCCGCCGTCGCCGCCGGCTGGAAGGTCCACACCGCCGAGAATGGCGTTGCCGCCCTCCATACCCTCCGCACCGTTGGCTTCCCCAGTATCATTGTGTTGGATCTTCTGATGCAAGAGATGGACGGCTTCACCTTCCTGGAGCATTTGCGGGAACTCGATCGCCTTCGTGTCCTTCCCGTCATCGTCGTATCCTCAAAAGACATTACCGATGAGGACCGCCAGCGCATGAACGGTCGTGTAGTCGAACTCATCCAAAAAGGAGATTTCAGTCTGGCTTCCCTTTCCCAGGAAGTATCCATGCGCATCAACCGCTATGCTCGTCAGCGGAATAGGAGTACAAAAAATGACCCCGGAACCTAGTAAAATCCTGATTGTCGAGGACAATGTCGTGAATCGCGACATGCTCCAGCGTAGGCTGCTCTTTCGCGGTTTCAAGGTCGAATGCGCAGTCGACGGCGTCGAAGGAATCGAGAAGGCTTTGACCGATCGCCCCGACCTCATTCTGATGGATATGAGTTTGCCCCGCCTCAATGGCTGGGACGCCACCCGCCGCCTCAAATCCGACCCCGTCACCAAGTCCATCCCCGTCATCGCTCTCACCGCACACGCCCTCAAGGAAGATCGTGAGCAGGCCCTCGCCGCAGGCTGTAATGGCTTCCACGCCAAGCCGATCGACATGGACGTACTAATGGTGCTGATGAAAGAACATCTACCCCGTTAACCCGCCATGCACCTCACCGCGCTGCAGCTCTCCGAGTTTCGCCATCTCGTCCGCTCCGAGTTGAATCAGATCCTCGGTTATGCCGAACTTCTTAGCATCGATCAGGCTGCCTCCCTCCCCGACTCCAGCATCGCCTTGCTCTGCAACCTGCAAGCTTCGGCCCGCCTCATCCTGCACACCGCGCAGATGCTCTTCACTGGCGATGTCACCGACGAAGCCGGTATGCGCGCCAGCGCTCGTCACGCCATGTACCTCCCCTTGCGTCAGATCGAGAGCGATATCGCCGGCTTGTTGAACGAAATTCCACCGGAGTTTTTGTCCGACCTCCAACGCATCCAGTCGGCGTTCATCAGCTTGCGCTCCGCCTTTGACCGGCCCGTCCACCAACATCCACGGCTTGAACGCGGCGTGCCCGTCGCCGATCCCAGCGCGTCCTACAGCGCCTCCGTGCCCGAGCGAATGTCAATCACCAGTCGCCTTCTGGTGGTCGACGACAGCGAGGCCAATCGCCAACTCCTTGAGCGCCAACTTACCGACCTCGGTCTCCAGGTTGAAACCGCCGAATCGGGCGAGGCCGCCATCCAGGCGCTCCACCGCCATCGCTTCGATTGCGTTCTGCTCGATATGATCCTTCCGGGCATGAGCGGCCCCCAGGTGCTCATGGCCATCCGTGAGATTGCCGATTGGGCGAGCATGCCCGTCCTGATGCTTTCCGCCTTGGACGAGTTGAGCGAAGCTGCCCGTTGCATCGAGATCGGTGCTGCCGATTACTTGATCCGCCCCGTCGATCGCACCATCCTCCGCGCCAAGCTCCACTCGGCGATTCAGAGCAAATACCTCTTCGAGGATTGCCAAAAACTCGGTCGCGATCTCGAAGGCAAGAACGAGGAACTCAAGCGCTTCATGATGGTCGCCTCGCATGATCTTCAAGTCCCGCTGCGCACCTTGGAGGCAAACCTCAAAACGATCGAAGCCAACCTCCCCGGCCCCGCGCTGCCTTTGCTCTCCGACTGCGCCGATCGCTGCCAACGCATGTCCGCCATTGTTCAGGATTTATTGATTTACGGCCGCCTTGGCCAGGTCGAGCCCTTCGTCGAAACCATTGAGCTCGATTGGGTTGTCTCAGAGGCGACTGCCAATTTGCAGAACGCCATCGACACCAGCGGCGCCAAAATTGAGATCTCGCCGCTCCCCCGCGTCGACGCCGATTTCAAGCAGATGCTCTACTTGTTCCAAAATCTGCTGGGCAACTCAATCAAGTACGCCGGGCCCGTCAAGCCTCAAATTCAGGTTTGCTCAGAAGAGCGAGAAGACTCCCATCTCATCGCCATCTGCGATAACGGCGTTGGCATTGAAGAAGGCCAATGGCATCGCATCTTTGAGCCGTTCCACCGCTTGCATGGCGACGCAATCCCAGGCAGTGGGCTCGGCCTGGCCATCGCCAAACGCGCGGTCGAACAGGCCGGCGGAAAGATCTGGGTCAACTCCGCGCCCGGTTCCGGCTCCACCTTCTATCTCGCCCTGCCCAAACTCTAAAGGCCATAATTAAGCCATGACTCGCCGCAATCTCCTCGCTACCGCTGCCCTCCCTCTTATGGCGCAATCCCCCCAAACACGTTTGATCGTCATCGGCGACGATATCGGCGCGGTCCACGCCATTGGAGAAGCTACGATCGAGGCCTACCGGAACGGCATCGAGCGCTCGGCGAATCTCATCGTCCCCGGCCCTTGGTTTCTAGAGGCCGTCGACCAATTCAAAGCCAACCCCGGCCTCGGCGTCGGCATTCACCTCTGCCTCACCGCCGAATGGACGCAAGTCAAGTGGCGTCTGCTCACGCCAATGCCAAGTCTTACTGACGCCCAAGGCTACCCACCCGCGACAACAAAAGCCTTCCTCGCAAAGACCATCGACCTGGCTGAAGCGGAGCGAGAGCTTCGGGCCCAGATCGAATTGGGTAAGAGGCTCGTCCCCCAAGCCGCTTGGGTTTCGGCGCACATGGGGGCGGCGACAGCCACCAAGCCCCTCAAGGAACTGACGCTCAAACTGGCCGAAGAATACAAAATGCCGCTCCAGGACACGATGCCAAACGTCAAATGGATGCGTTCGGTTTACGGCCCCAACTCAACCGCAGACGAGAAAGTAGCGGGAATGCTGGCGGCGATCCAAGCCCTCACTCCCGGCACCCACGCGTTTCTAGACCACCCCGCCACGGACACCCCAGAGATGCGCCGCGTCTTCCACCCCGGCAGTGAACATGTCGCCGAGCAGCGCTCTGGAGTCCTCAAAGCCTGGACGGACCCAAGGGTCCTGGCGGCGGTCACGCAGCGCAACGTCCAATTGATCAGCGTCGCCGACGCCTTTAAAACGGCCAAGGGCTAAGCATCCAGATCGTCTCTACCAGCGCCACCATCGCCACCAGCATCGACACTAGCCGCATAGGCTTTACAGCCAAGCTGATAAAGCCGATCCCACCCGACGCATAAGCCACCCAACTCGTATGTTCGTGGCCGCCCACCCCCAGCCAACCGCCCAACGCCAGCATCGCCAAAAAGAACGCCACCCACTTCACCAGGGCCGCGCCCTTGGGCTGCCGGTCAAGCGGAATCTCTTTGCCTAACTCCCGCAGAGTAAGTGCGAGTAAGTTATCCATGCGCACATTCTCAGTCAAGTCGGCAATTGCCGCCGCCAACCCAAGTCCCCCCACCGCCCCCAGCAACCACTGCGGCCCGCTCGTGAGCCACCCCACTGCCGCAATCCCCACAAAGATCGCGCCAT
>JANXUM010000490.1 GCA_025356215.1 Bryobacter sp.
CGCTTTCGGCGGGGGAATCAATCGGCGACAGTTTTCTACAATGGCGGTAGCCGAATCGCCAACCTCAACAAGGGAGAGGCGGTTGTCACCGCCGTCCGCTTCATCAGCGCCTTCTTTGGACGGGGCCAATTCAAGCCGCAAGAGCACAAGATGGTGGACGGCGGAATCCTGATGACCCAGAAGCTGGAAGGGCCTTACTATCAGCCCTTCACTCCCACCAGAACCATCGACAGCGAGATGTGGGATTCGACCCAGAAGTTGCGCCCTCGCAGCGAGGTGTCGACCTTTGAGCAGAGCGCGTTCTGGAAAGAAGTGGACGGCGGCTACGACTTGCGCATTCGTTGCAGCGGGACGCATTACGTTCCCGTGATCATCGAGATTGCATTGCGCGAAGGCGGCAAACTGGAGGGCGTGACTCCGATCGCAAACGCAGTGGACTCCTACCTGATCGCGGGCACCGAGGCGAGCTATCGAGTGGGCGGCGATGTTATAAAGATCGGCCCCGGAAGCCGTGCGCATCAATGGACGACGAACATCCGCTACATTGACGCGAAACTTCCTGGACCGGCGATCTATCTGACGGGCTTCGCGCCGTTTGACCATACGGTACGCTTTCGCTTCGCCTAGTCGCGATGTACGAGCACCTCAAGACTCTCGATGCAACGCTCAGGGTCTTGGACCTCGGTTGCTCGACCGGCAGTTTCCCGGCGGAAATCACTCGGGCACAGCTAGTCAGACTAGACCGCGACGCGGCACCGGGCGCGGGGGTGGGATTTGTACAGGGCGACGCGGCCGCGCTCCCTTTCAGGGCCCACAGCTTCGACGTCGTGATTGCCAATCACAGCTTTGAGCACTTCGATGAACTTGCACGAGTAGCCGCCGAGGTGGGGCGAATCCTGAAGCCGGGCGCGGTTTTGTTTGTCTCCGTTCCAGACGCCAGCACTTGGACCGACAAGATCTACCGCTGGATGGCGCGCGGCGGTGGACACGTAAACGCTTTCACGCAAGCCAGCGACTTACCCGCCGTGATTGGGCCGGCTACGGGCTTGCCACTGACAGCGGTGATCGTGCTCCATTCGGGTCTCTCGTTCTTGAACCGGCGCAACATCAAAACGATGGCGTTGAGAATGGCGCTGGCGGCATATGGCAGCGAACGGGTTCTGATGCTGGTCAGCGTGGCCGCTCGCAAACTCGACAAGGTTTGGGGCACTCGCCTGAGTGTGTACGGATGGGCTTACTACTTTGGACCCTACTCGCCAAAGAGTTTGGCGGCAATGACTAACGTTTGCATTCGCTGTGGCTCTGGACACAGTGCAAACGAGCTTCGCAGTGGGTGCAGAGGCAAAAATGGCTCCGCCGCTACGGTTGCCCAAGCTGCGGAGCCACGAATTTATTTACCGAAGACGACAGCTAACTTTTAGAAGTTGAGCTTAAGCGCCAATTGAAGCACGCGCCAGCTCTCGCCGTTCTGATTCGTCGTCGACGAACTGGCAGTCGAGAGTGTGACGCAGCAGGTCTGGCCGAAGACGTTCGAGTTCACGGCCGGCGAGCCGACACTGGCATCCCGGGGATTGCGGAAGTTGGCGTGATTGAGGGCGTTGAAGGCCTCGGCGCGGAAGGTGAGCTTCACACGCTCGGTGACGACAAATCCCTTGCTCAAGCCAAGATCGAGATTCCAATACTTGGGACCCTGGAAGACGTTGCGGCCGATTCCGAGTTGACCCGGAGCCGGGGTGGTGAACTGCGAAGCGTCGGCAAACAGGACTGGGCCCAGGGTGCCGGCTTTTTCCTGAAGGAAGGCCTCAGGGTACTTGGTGACGCCGGGGGCCAGCGCGGCGCGGCTTTGGGCCGAGCCGTTGGCGGTGAGGAAGCCGGAGCGGACCGTAAAAGGCTCGCCCGACTGATAGGTAAAGATGCCGTTGGTGCTCCAGCCGCCGATCAGCAACTGGGTGAGGCGCCCGGCATTGCCGAACATCATCTTACCCTTGCCGAAGGGCAACTCGTAGATGCCACTCATGTTGACGACGTGGCGCTGGTCGAAGTCGGAACGAGCGCGCTCGTTCTGGTAGTTGCGGCTGTCCGCAGGGGTACGCGCGTTGGTGGTGGTTAGACCGCCGCCAGCGGTTGCCGCCACCGGATCAACGGAAAGGTTGTCGATGGATTTCGATAGCGAGTACGATCCGCCAAGCAGGACGCCGGCGCTGTCAAAACGCTTCCGGAAGGTGGTCTGGAAGGAGTGGTAGATCGAGTCCGCGCCATTGTCCAGATAGAGGATCTGAGCAAACTGCTGATTGGGGCGGAGCTTGGCGGCGAGCGTCGTCTGCTCGATGCGCGTGGCCGTTGAGCCGGCTCCGTTGGTGGACAGCTCAGTGGCGGTGGCGGTTGAATTGGCAAAGGTGCTGTTGATGATGCCCTGTTGGATGAGCGGCACGGCGCTGGCTCCGATGCAAGCGCTGCCGTTGGCCAAGGTCCCGTCGGCGCGGCAGCCGCCGCCCAGTGCGACGTTGCGTTGCATGGCAAGGAAGCTGGGGAGTACGGGAGCCGACTCGATCTGATTGGCGTCCCAGGTGCGATAGAGGCGGGTGCCACGGCGACCGACATAGCCGATGCTGCCCACGTAACCTTTACCGATCTCGCGCTGGATGGTGAGATTCCACATATGGACGGTGGGCACCTTAAGATTTTGATCGAAGACCCTGGCGGCCGGTGCCGTGTTGTAGGTGCTGGCGGTGGGGGTCAACTGGCTGCTCGGCTTGGCCGTCGGCACGGGCAGCGCGTTGGGGAAACCGGTACCCAGACGCAGGTCCGGCACGCTGCCGCAGCCAGGCGTCGGAGCCGCGTTCACCACCGCGACACAAGAAAACGTTTGTCCGGGAACAGCCGTCGCGATCGAGGTGACCTGGAAGGTGCTGATCGGATCGAAAGCCTGCGAGTATCCAGCGCGAACCACCATCTTGGTGGAGCCGCCCGGTTGCCAGGAAACACCGAGGCGGGGAGCGATGGCGCCCCAATTGAAATTCTGATACCAGCGGCCGGCATTGACGAAAGACACGGCGCCCTGACTACCGTCAATCGGTTTGTTGGGAACGTAGGCGCGGCCACCGGCCTCGGTCGGCGGCGCGTTGATCTCCCAGCGCACGCCGTAACTGATGCTGAGGTTCTTCATCGCGCGCCATTCGTCTTGCGCGAAGAAGTTGTACTGCTTGGTTCGTTGGCCTTGCGCCCAAAGGCTAACCGACTTGGGTCCGGTCTGGAAGGGCAGAAAGGTATCGCTGCGAAGGTCGCCAATGAAGACGTTGGAGAGCTGCGCGGGAATGCCCAGCAAGTCGTTGATCGTACCCTGCAGGCGATTCAGGTCGTTGGCACCGATTCCCGCCGCGGCGGTGGCGGTGAGCCCTGGGAAGGCAAAACCCGAAGGCGGCCGGATGGTACGGGAGAGCGAAATGGCGGGCACCAGGGAGGTACCGCCCACGTCGCCGCGCTGGTCGTTGTGTTGATAGAAACGAATGTTGCCACCGAACTTGTAGACATGAGCCCCGGAGATATAGGTCATGTTATCGATGTACTGGATTGTGTTCACCGCCCGCGCCGTGCGCGGATTTGCCGTGTAATCGACCGAAGAATTATTAAAGGTGAAACGCGGCGTGTTGGGGAACAGGGGATTTGCCTCGCCCTGAGTAAACAGGAACTTGAATCGCGAATAACCCACCGTGAATTCGTTCACCAGCCGGGGGCTCAAGGTGCTGCGCAGACCGATGGCGATATTGTGCGCGGGACGGAAGACTTCACCGCGGGCCGGATAGCCGGGAAGGACGATCGGCCGGCCATTGAGCGGATCGCCGTTCAGGGTGTTCTGCTCGGCTCCCAGCCAACGGCCGAACAGGTTGTGCCGGTCGTTAATGACGTGATCGACGCGAGCCATGTACTGAGGACCGCGGACTTGAAAGGGCGAGTTCCAGACATAGGCGCCGGTGTTGAGGCCGTCTCCGGCGGCGGCGTAGGAGTTGGGGGCGGGATAGCCGCCGAGGACGCTCTTGACGGCGGAATCAATGCCGCCGTTTTGGAAGACGTTGAAGCTGGCGACGCAGTTGATGTCGGTGTTGGCGGCGCAGTTGCGCACACCCGCAGCGAGGGCGCCGGTCTTGCCGTCAACCAACGCGGGCGAGTTCTGCGTGATCCTGGTGCCGTTGAGCGAGAAGGGCGAGCGGCCGTCGACCACAAAATAGCGATAGTTGCCAGCGAGAGCCTGGGGCGAGTAGAGAGTTACCGTGCCAAAGCTCTTGTCCACCGGATCGGCGAAGTTCACCTTCTGACCCTGCCAGGACCCGAAGAAAAAGGTTTTGTTCTTGCGGATCGGCCCGCCGAGCTCAAGGCCGTACTGGTTGAGCTTAATAATCGGCTTGTCTTGACCTTGCGCCTTGGCGAAAAACTCATTCGCGTTCAAGGCGGTGTTGCGGAAGAACTCAAAGGCCGTGCCATGAAACTGGTTTGTGCCGCTGCGGGTTGCAATCGAAATGTTGGCACCACTGTTGCGGCCTTCCTCAGCCGAAGGATTGGAGGTGGTCACCTTAAATTCCTGCACGTTGTCGGGGTTGATACGGAAGATGTTGCTGGTCGGGTTCGGGTTGGTCGATTCGTTGGCTTCGATGCCGTCGATCGTCACGTTGACGGCCGTGCCGCGCGAGCCATTGACGTTCACGGTTCCGCCGGAACGCTGCACCACGCCCGGCTCGTAGATGAGCAGGTTGAGCGGGTTGCGACCGTTCAGCGGGAGCGACTCGATCGCTTTGCGTTCCACGACGTTGCCGATCACGGCGTTACTGGTCTGGATCGTCTCCGCATTGGCCTCAACTTGAACGGTTTCATTGGCACCGCCAACCTCCAGCGTCGCGTTGACCGAAGCGGGGGAGTTGATCTGCAAGACGACCTTGGTCAGTTGGAATTTTTTGAAGCCCTTGCCCTCGACCTGCAAGGTGTAGCTTCCGGCGGGGATGGACGGGAAGGCGTAGAGCCCCGCGTCGGTCGTGCTTTGCGTGTACCGGATCCCAGTCGCCTCATTGATGGCATTGACCAGCGCGTTGGGGACGGTCGCACCGGAGCTGTCGGTGACCGTTCCACCGAGTTGAGTGGTGGAGGTTTGCGCGCCCAGCGTAAAGCTAAGAGCCAAGGCGAAGATAGCGGGCAAAATGCGAAGTTTAATCATCTGAAGCACCTCTTGGGTAGAGTTGGAATCTTTCTAGGATAGCGCCGATGGCGACTACAATATAGCCATGGCCCAATCGATTGTGAAAACGGCGCTGGTCACCGGCGCCAGCAAGGGAATCGGCAAATGCATCGCCATCGAACTAGGGCGCGCGGGATTTGACGTCGCCGTCAACTATCACAGCGACCTAGCGGGAGCGCAGGACACGGCTGACCAGATCTCGGCTTTCGGTCGGCGGGCGGTGCCCATCCAGGCCGATGTAGGCAATATCGACAGTGCGCGCAATCTGTTTAACGAGTTCGACAAGCATTTTGACGACATACACGTCGTGGTGGCCAATGCCGCCGTACAGACCTGGAAGCCGCTGCTGGAGCTTCAGGTGGAGGAGTGGGACAAAGTGATCCACACGAATCTTCGCGGCACTTTCCTATGTACGCAAGAAGCGGCCAAGCGGATGGTGAGCAAGGGACATGGCGGCAGCATCGTCACGGTGGGGTCGGGCTGCAACAAGCTTGCCTTTCCTCGGCTTGTCGACTACACGGCGTCCAAGGGCGGCATAGAGATGTTTACAAAGGTTGCCGCCGTGGAATTGGGCAAGTATCAGATTCGCGTGAATTGCGTCGCGCCTGGGGCGACGGAGGTGGAGCGCACCAAGCATGAGACGGGCGACTACGCCGGCACTTGGGCACCGCTGACACCTCTGCGCCGGATCGGGATGCCGCTGGACATTGCGCGGGCGGTGCTGTTCTTTGCCGGCGACCAAAGCGAGTTTGTGACCGGTCAGACGCTATTCGTCGATGGCGGCGTAGGCGCGAAACCGCAATGGCCCTATGAGTTTTAATCGATGATCTTTGAGGGCGAATCGCAGCGCCTCGATATCTTCGTGCAGACGATGTACCCCAAGTACAGCCGCAGCCGGATGCAGGAGTGGATCAAAAAGGGCCGGGTGCTGGTGGATGGAGAGCCGCGCAAGGCCGCTTATCTGC
>JANXUM010000498.1 GCA_025356215.1 Bryobacter sp.
CAGCACCGCAGGCACCGGCCCGCTCTGATTCTGCGGCCGCAAAATGTCCATCTCCATCTTGGCGCCGACATTGGAGTATTCAATGTTTGCTTGATGAATCACTCCGGCAGGAGCTTGAAAAGGCGCTGGCGCCTGGGCAAATAAACTCGCCGTACTTAGGGCAAATGCGATCTTGAGCAGTCGTTGGGACATGCTCGGGAGCATATCACTTCAGTTCCCGTTCCGGTGCCAGTCCCGGTGCCCACCGCTCTGACAAGTGCAGTAAAATCCCAACTGCCATCCCCACGCCACTGTAAAAGAAGTACAGCAGATGCAGCGGCGCGCTTGCCACCGCTTGCACCCCGCCCCATTTCTCCGCCAGAAACGCGTACAGGCGCCAGTTAATCAACAGCACCGTCAACACCAGCAGTGCTGCAAGGTTTAAGTCCATCACCGCAGCCACCGGCGCAACACCCACTAGTGCGACGCACAGTCGTTGGCTCACTTTCACGTTAAGGTCGTTCGGGATTTCACCCTCGCGCAACATCAGTCGAGTCCACGGGATCGCCCGGTCAACCACATCCGTCCGGATCATCGTCCCCAGCGTCCACCGCTTCATGTGTTTCACCCGCACCTCGGGGTCCAGGTCCACCCTAAACCCCAGCCGCCGCAATCGATACCCAAGCTCAATATCCTCAATTGACGGTCTCGAATAAGACGGATCAAAGCCGCCGCTCGCTGCAAATGCCTCCTTCCGGATCGCCCCGCACGCCCCCCAAAATCCGATCGTCTGCCGCCGCCCCCGTTGGTGAACAAAACTGTGCAGTAGATTCCGATAACGTGACACGAATCCTTGCGCAGAAGGCGCAAAGTCGTATGACCCAATCAACCCCACCAGCCCCTCGTCTGCCGCAAACGCCTCGCGAATCCGACGGATCGTATCGGCGCCTACAACCACGTCCGCATCGAGAAACAACAGCAAATCATTCCGCGCAACTCCAGCACCCAGGTTCCGCGCCGCCGCTGGACCGCTCCGCCGATGATTTGTTACAACGATTGCCCCGTACCCCGCCGCCACTTCCGCCGTGCCATCGGTCGACCCATCGTCCACAACAATGATCTCGTCCCCAGCACCGCTCGTTCGCCGTAGCGCCTCCAGGCAGATCCCGAGCGTCCCCGCACCGTTAAAGCTCGGAACTACCACCGAAAGCTGAACACTCGGCGATTCTTTACGTATGTTCATGCTGCGTGCAATTTCAGTGTCTCATGTAAAACCCGCAATCTTCTCCAAAGTCTCTCCATTTGAAAATTGCTATGTGGCTATTAATTAGAAGACTACGCGCAGTATTTCAGCGTGTTCGTAGGGATCACTCCAGCGCCGACAGATGCACCCGCCATCACCTCCATTTGCTTCGCCAGCATTCTGTGCGCCGCCTCTCGCGTCAACGGGGGTGCAAACAAATAGCCCTGCCCAAATGCGCACCCCAGACCTCTCAATTCATCGGCCTGCGACCGCGTCTCAATTCCCTCCGCCACCACTTGCAACCCAAGGCTCTGAGCCAGCGAGATGATCGCCCGAACAATCTCATATGCCGTGTGATCCTGGCTCATCGTACTAATAAAAGACCGGTCGATCTTCAGCGTGTCAAACGGCAGGCGATGCAGATAGCTCAAAGAAGAATAGCCCGTCCCAAAATCATCGATCTTCAGCCCGATCCCCATCCGCCTCAACTCTTCAACGATCTCCAGCGCTTGCACGGGGTCGTCCACCAATACGCTCTCGGTCACCTCGAATTGCAATGTCGCTGGCGGAATCCCCGTCTCTTCCAAAATCGCCCGCACTTCCTCGATCAGATGGCGGTCCTGGAATTGGCGCACGCTCAAATTGACGCTCACTTCCAACTCGGGATCTTGTGGAAACTCCAACTGCCAGGCCCGAATCGTCCGACAGGCTTCCTTCACCGTCTGAATCCCAATTGGGATGATCATCCCGTTCGCCTCAGCCAACGGAATGAATATTGATGGCGGGATGATCCCCCGTTCCGGATGCCGCCACCGCAACAATGCCTCAAATCCAATAATCCGTTCCCCGCTCAGCGCCACTTTGGGCTGATAAAACACTTCGAATTCCCAGTCGTCTGTCGCCCGCTTCATGTCGTTTTCCAACTCCATGCGCTCGATTACCTTCGCCCGCATCGAACGGTCAAACGCCACAATCCGGTTGCCGCCTGTCACCTTCGCCGAGTG
>JANXUM010000500.1 GCA_025356215.1 Bryobacter sp.
CCGCGTCCGCGCCACCCAACCATGGCCCCGCAAGGCCTTCTTGCTGGCCCTTTACACCAGTCGCCTCATCAGCCTCTCCGCAAGAATCACAACCCACCGCCTCCTAAACGGGGACGCTCCGCTCAGTCCCCGTTAATTTAACTCGCGACTTCGTAATCCTTCGACTCATCCATCTCCGCCAGAGCTCCAGTGGCAACCTCCATCGCGCTCATCGCCGCGCCTTCCGCACCACCATCGCCCTCGCTGGCTCACTCCCACTCTTCGCGGAGCAACCCGCCCACCTCAAAGTCTCTGTCTTCAACCCCACTGGCGCACTCATACCCAACGCAAAGATCACCACAATAACCCCTGGGGACTCCGCTCCCTCGATCGTCCTCACCGGGCCTGACGGCGCCGTCGAGCTCTCTTTCCCCTGGAAACCGGGCACCTCGGTACCGTCGGCGGCAACCATTCCGCCAGCCCCGCCAAATCCTTCCTCCGCCGCCTCCTCTCCCGCTAACCCCAAATCCCATCCACCGCGATTTTCCAACTCAATCTCCCCTGTTTTCAACAACATCCCCAAAGCCGGGGTCCGATCCCTGACTCCCCACCGCTAAAGTTTCTTCCATAGGCTACCCATGCCACTCGACATCGACTTTCGAAGGATCCCCTCATGACCACTGACAAACAAATCGAAGCCAATCGCCTCAACGCTCAGAAATCCACCGGCCCCAGTTCCGCCGCCGGCAAAGCCAAAGTGTCCGCCAACGGTCTCACCCACGGCCTCAACTGCACCCCCGAAACCCTCTTCGCCGCCCACCCCGACCAGGAGGAAGCCTACCGTGCCCTCGCCCAAAAACTCCGCAAAGACTGCCAGCCAGAAACGGCGATCGAAGACGAAACCTTCCAGCTCTACGCCTGGTCGATGTTCCAAACCAAGCGCGCCCAACACCTCGAAATGCTCGGCCAAGACCGCTGGCTCGAAGACCCAGATGACGCCAGAAAGTTCTCCCAAATGGAGCGAACGATGAAACTGGGGGCGATGCTCGAACGCCGCGCCAGCCGCGCCCTCAACGAACTCCGCAAACTCCAACGAGACCGCTTCGCCGCCTACGAAGTCTACGCGGAGCACTGCGTAATGGGCAAAGAGGTCAACATCCCGAAGTCCCTCCCAACAGCCGACATCCGCAAAACCGATCTCGGCCACACCAGCCCCAACTACATCGCCCAGTTTCTTCTCTATCAAACGAAAGAAGTTAAGGACACCGCCAAGCAGATGTTGAAAGACGCAAAAACCAAACCCAATTCCCCCGCCCCCGTCGGCGACAACCCCTTCGCCAACCTCAGCATCGAGGAGTTACTACGAATCGCAAAGCAAACCGGCCTCGACAAGTTACAAGGGTTAGCAACAAGGGTGGGGACGGACCCGCAGTTTGGGTCCGTCCCCCTCTGGGGTATGCGATTCCAATCAGCCCCACCCGGCCGACCTCACAAACCAAACCCAATTTCCGCTCACCCGGTGTTAACCTAATAGTAATTCCCGTCCAGCCCCGGAGCCCCGTCGACGCTCAGGCTACCCAAATCTTAATTGCTCTCAAGGGGTTCGCCATGACGATGCCTAAATGGACATCTACTGTCCTTTTCGCTCTGTTGCTGTCCGCAACAAGCCTTTTTTCTCAGACCTTCCGCGGCACCATCGCCGGCAACATTTCTGACGCCTCCGGCGCCGCCATTCCCGGCGTCTCCGTCAAGGCCGTGAACGACGCCACAGGTGTCACTCGCGAAACAACAACCTCCGCCTCCGGCGACTACAACATTCCCGACCTCAACCTCGGCCTCTATACCGTCACGGTCAATAAGACCGGCTTCCAGACCACCAAGGTCGACAAAGTCGAAGTCGCTGTCAGCCGCACCACCAACTTGCCCATCAAGCTGGCCATCGCCAGTCAGGCAACAACGGTTGAAATCAGCGCCGCCGTCGCCACGGTTGAAACCACCAGCACCACTCTGGCCAACGTCGTCGACTCGCGCGCCGTCTCCGACATGCCCATGAACGGCCGTGACTTCCGCCAGATGCTCAAGCTCGCTCCCGGCGTCACGCCCTCATCCACTTCTGTTAACGGAATGCGCACCTCCGGCAACAACTACCAAATCGACGGTGCCGATAACAATGACGCTTTCCAGAACGCTTCCGCCGTCAACCAGGGCGGCGTCGCCGGTATCGCTGGCACTCTCCTCCCCGTCGAAGCCATCGATCAGTTTGCCCTCGCCACCAACGCCAGCGCCGACCAAGGCCGCAACGGCGGCTCCAACGTAAATCTCGTCATCAAAAGCGGCACCAATGCCTTCCACGGCTCGGCTTACTACTTCAATCGTAATGAAGCCCTAGCCACCCGCACCCCCTTCCAACTCGATACGGACCCCAAGCGTAAAATCCGCAACGACCAATGGGGCTTCAGCCTCGGCGGCCCCATCGTCAAGAACAAGACTTTTTTCTTCCTCACCGGCGAAAAACAGAAATCCGTCGCCGCCCTTGGCTTCTCCACCACACACCCCTCCACCGCCTGGGTCGACCAAGCCAAGCTCGTCCTCGCCAGGTACAACCTCTCGGTCAACCCCGTGATGACCAACCTCCTCACCTTCTGGCCCAGCCGCTACAACGATCGCCCCGCCACCCTCAACAACTTGGTCGCCGGCGATCTCAACGACTACAACAGCTACAACGGCATCATCAAGGTCGATCACAACTTCAACGAGAAGCACACCATCGCCGTCCGTTTGTTCAGTGGCGTCGGCACCCAAACCGCGCTGGTCGACACCGCCTCGCCTTACCGCGAGTACTTCCAGGTCGCCCCCAGCCACATGCACAACATCAGCGTCGTGCAAAGCTCCACGCTTTCCCCGACGATGATCAATCAGGTCATCCTCGGCGTGAACTACTTCAAGCAGACCTTCAACGACAACAACACTTCGCCCAACCCCATCGCCGCCGGCCTGAACACCGAGGTCACCGCTGATTCGCTCAAAGGCAGCCCCACCCTGCGCATCTCCAACTTCTCCGGTGCCAGCGCCACCCAGCCCCTGGGCCGCATCGACACCACCGGCCACTTCACCGACAACTTAAGCTGGACGCGCGGCGCTCACCAACTCAAGTTCGGCGGCGAATACCGCCGCGCCGTCCTCGACGTCTTCTACGACACCAACAAGCGTGGTGGCTTCACCTTTGACGGCACCCGCGGCCCCTGGGCCGCCGACGCCTCCGTCTCCTCACAACTCAAGTCTCTCGCCGACTTTCTCGTCGGCTACCCCACCAACTCCAACGGTGCCACCATCGTCCGCGGCCAGCTCCAACGCTACTATCTCCAGAACAGTTTCGATTGGTGGGCTCATGACAACTGGCAGGTCAACAAGAAGCTCAACATCAACTTCGGCGTCCGCTATACCTACCACGGTCCCCTTTACGACGACAAGAACTCCATCACCAACTTCGTGCCCGGCAAAGGCATTCTGCAGCTTGGCAAAGACCTCAGTAGTCTTTATCCGCGCGATCTGAATAACTTTGCCCCCCGCATCGGTCTGGCCTACCAGCCCGGCAAAGACAGCAAGACCGTCATTCGCGCCAGCTACGGCATCTATTACGACGTTCCGCCACTCAACTTCATCGTCGCCAATACCAGCATTCCCAATGCTGGTGCGGCTGGAGTTCAAGCCAATCCCGGCGGCGCGGACCCCGTTTACTCGATCTCCCGAACCGACAACCTCGTCATCCAATCCGGTGTGCCCATCTTTGGCGGTGCCGCCCCCAAGCCGCCTTTCGGCGTCTTCAGTGTCAGCCAGGATTACCGCACGCCTTACATTCAGAACTTCAATCTGAACGTCCAGCGTCAACTCAACACCAACACGGTATTCCAGATCGGCTACGTCGGCAGCCTCGGCCACAAGCTCAGCCTGCTGCGTGACATCAACGCCGCAACGCCCGGCCCCACCGCCACCGCTCAGTCCCGCCGCCCCTTCAACGCTGCCTACCCCAATTACGCGGCCATCAACGAGCTCAACTCGATCGCCAATTCCAACTACAATTCACTGCAAACCCAATTGCGCGTCACCCGTTGGAAGAACTTCTCCGGCGTCGCCAATTATACCTGGGGCCATGCCCTCGACAATGGCTCCAATGTTCGTAACGCCCTCCCCGCCAATAGTTACGATCTGCGCCGCGAATACGGCAACGCCAGCTTCGACGTCCGCCAGATCTTCACCGGCTACATCACCTACGACATCCCCACCTTCACAACGCGATACAAACGCTTGGCTCAAGGCTGGCAAGTCAATTCGCTGTTCACCTATCAGACCGGCGAACCGATCGACATTCTTCGCGGCTCCAATATCAGCGGCAGCGGCGACAATCGCGATCGTGTCAACCTGATCGGCGACCCCTACGCCAACATCCCCACTACCAAGACCGACGGCAGCGCGCTGGCCAAGG